>CANGMW010000041.1 GCA_947454695.1 Comamonadaceae bacterium
GCCCGGACAGCCTGTCATGGCGTGCCAGCACGGCTGGCAGCATGGGCAGCTTGGCCGGCCACTCGTTTTTCGGCCCCCCCATCAGCAGCGGCTTTGCGCTGGTGTCCACCGGCGATGCGCCGGGCATTCCGGTGTACCGCTGGAACCTGCCGGTCGCTGTGAGCGATGCCCGCGGCATGGCGCTCGTCACCACGCTGAACCCCTACCAAAACAACCTGTTGGCCGTACGACCGGAAGAAGTCCCGCTGGAATACCGCGTCACGAGCCATGAAATGACCGCTGTGCCGCGAGGCCGCGGCGGGGTGTTTGTGGAGTTTGCCATGCTGCGTGAACGGCCTGCGCTGCTCCTACTTGAATTGGAGGATGGTCAGCCCCTGCCGGCAGGTGCCGTCGTCACGGTCCAGGCCTCAGGGGAAACTACGCTGGTGGGTTTGCGTGGCGAGGTCTTCCTGGAAAACCTGCCCGAACAGGGCGACATCGAGGTCACCCTGAAAGGCCGCCGCTGCCGCATTCCCGTCAATCGAGCTGCCACGAGTGACCCGCAGCCGCGCTTAGGCCCCTACACCTGCGCATTGCGCATGACGCCATGAGACGGCATGTCGCCCGCATGGCCGGCGTGTTGGCTACATTGTCGATGGCCTGGGTGTGGGCGCCCTGCGCGGCGTATGCCGGCACAGCTGTCGACGCTGTGCAGGTCAATTGCGTCTTGCAGTCTGCGAGCCTGAATTTCGGACGCCTCAATCTGCAGTGGCGAACACCGTATGCAGGTGAGGGCGAGGCCGTGGTGGCGTGCCAGAACACGGCCAGCGAGGCGCGCCGCGTGGTGCTTTCAATGACATTGGCAAGCATGGGGCCACAGAGTGCCTTTTTGCAGTCAAGCCATGGCGCACTGGCCGTGACGTTTTTTCGCGATGCGCCGCATGAAATGCGCTGGGGTGACGATCGCAACGGCGCTGCGTCGCAGCAATTCCCTCTAGAGTTAGGGCCCGGTGAACGCCGGCTGCTGCGCCTGCCTGTGTATGCCCTGCTGCACAACCCGCGCGATGCCCCGGCAGGTGTTTACCTCACGCATGTGGCTGTCACGCTCACCACGCTGTCCAACTAGGCGGGCTGAGCGTCTCATTCGCGCACTCATCGCCTTGATAAGCCGGGTGCTGGTGCTGTCGGGTTGTAAAGCGAAGCCTGCAGTTTCAGCCTCGCTGCGCTAGCAGACTGAGCCATCGGCTGACGTTCCAACAAGGCTCGCTTGTGTGGTGACGTGATGAAATCTGAGACACTCTTTTGGAGCGGGTGAAGGGAATCGAACCCTCGTATGAAGCTTGGGAAGCTGCCGTTCTACCATTGAACTACACCCGCATAGATTCATAGTTTATCTGATAGTCTGATGCCTTCATTGGATGGGCGTCAGGATGAAAAATAAGTTGCTTCAAAATGGGCGAGCGCTGTGCGTGCTCGCCCTGTCGCTTGCCGCGAGCGACCCGACCGTGGCGGGAGAAACCTTCGCGATCGAGCCGATTGAAAAAGGCTTCACGATCCGCGACCAACCTTCGCTTTCTTTGTACTGGCAAGGACAGCAACCGAAGGCCTTGCTGATCTTTATTCCTGGCGGTGCGGGCTACATTGGTTTGCGTTCGGGTCAGACGGGACACCGGTATGCGTTTTTCCGGATGTTGGAGAGCCTGTCCGATCCCAAGCTCACGCAAGGCCGCATGGATGTGGCGCTGCTCGACAGCCCGGCCCCCATGTCACCGGGACAGTGGTTCCCTTCTGCCCGTGGCGCCAAAGACCACTTGGTGCGCATCGCCAGTGCGGTGCGTTTTTACAAGGAAAAAACGGGTTTGCCGATTTGGTTGATGGGCCACAGCAACGGCGGCATCAGTTTGACGGAGTACGTGAAGTACGCCAGGGATCAGGGAACGCTCGCGCAACTTGGCGGATTGATCATGAGCGGCGGGCGCAATGAGAGCGACCTGACTGCGCCCCTGGGTATCCCGGTGCTTTTTTTGCACCACAGTGAGGACGGCTGCAGCTTCACCAAAACTTCTGCATCTCTGGCGCTTTTTGAGCGCGTGAAGACCTTCAATACCGCGCCCACCCGCTACAACTTTGTGACGGAATCCGTCAACATCATGGGCGAACCCTGCGAGAGCGGACGCCACATGTACCACGGGGGTGAGAAGCAGGCCGCTCAGTTGATTCAGGACTTTGTCCTGAACCCCGCACCCTGAACGGGCGCGGGTCACCTTCTCAGCTCACTTGAGGATGTCGCCCAGGCAGAGGTACTTCATCTCCAGGTAGTCTTCCATGCCATGGCTGGAGCCTTCGCGGCCCAGGCCCGACTGCTTCACGCCGCCAAAGGGCACATGCTCGGTGGCCAACACGCCCACGTTGATGCCCACCATGCCGTACTCCAGCGCTTCACTCACGCGGTAGATGCGCCCGATGTCGCGGCTGTAGAAATAGCTGGCCAGGCCAAAGATGGTGTTGTTGGCCGCATCCACGGCTTCCTGCTCGGTCTTGAAACGGAACACCGGGGCGAAGGGGCCGAAAGTTTCTTCCTGCGCGCACACCATGTCGGCGGTGGCGTTGGCAATCACGGTGGGCTCGAAGAACTGGCCCTGCAGCTTCTTGCCGCCGACCAGCACTTTGCCGCCCTTGGCGACTGCGTCGGCCACATGACGTGCCACCTTGTCGACGGCCGCGTCTTCGATCAGCGGGCCTTGCGACACGCCGGCTTCAAAGCCGTTGCCCACCTTGATGGTGCGCACCTTGGCGGCGAATTTCTCCACAAACTGGTCATACACGCCGTCTTGCACATACAGGCGGTTGGCGCACACGCAGGTCTGGCCGGCGTTGCGGTACTTGCTGGCCATCGCGCCTTCGACGGCGGAGTCGATGTCGGCATCGTCAAACACGATGAAGGGGGCGTTGCCGCCGAGCTCCAAGGACATTTTCTTCACGGTGGGTGCGCTTTGTGCCATCAGGATGCGGCCCACTTCAGTGGAGCCGGTGAAGCTGATGTGGCGCACCACATCGCTCTCGCACAGCACCTTGCCGATGGCAATGCTGTTGTCGCTGTCGGCGCTCAGAATGTTGAGCACACCGGCCGGGATGCCCGCACGCAAGGCCAACTCGGCGGCGGCCAAAGCGGTCAGCGGCGTGAGTTCAGCCGGTTTGATGATGACCGGGCAGCCCGCAGCCAGCGCGGGGGCAACTTTGCGGGTGATCATGGCCAGCGGGAAGTTCCACGGCGTGATGGCCGCGCACACCCCAATGGGCTGCTTGAGAACCATCAGGCGGCGGTTGTTGTCAAACTGCGGCAGCGTCTCGCCGTTCACGCGCTTGGCTTCCTCGGCAAACCACTCGACAAAGCTGGCGCCATAAACAATTTCACCTTTGGCTTCGGGAAAAGGCTTGCCTTGCTCGGCGGTCAGAATGCGACCCAGGTCTTCCTGATTGGCGATCAAGAGGTCAAACCATTTGCGCAGAATGATGCTGCGCTCTTTGCCCGTTTTGTTGCGCCATGCCGGCCAGGCCGCGTTGGCCGCATCGATGGCGGTTTGGGCGTCCTTGGGGCCCAGGTTGGCCACATCGGCCAGCAGCGCGCCGGTGGCCGGGTCATGCACATTAAAGCGGCTGCCGCCCTTGACCCACTGGCCGTTGATCAGGCCATCGGTTTTGAGCAGGCTGGGGTCCTTGAGCAGGGCGAGGGGCGAGGTTTTCATGTCCATGGTGTGTCTCTTCTTTAGATGAATGGGGGACGGTGATGGGCTTGATTCTGCCAGCGAATCGGATGGCGGGTTGCGCCGGCTGGCAAAGGCGACAGTCCGGTCGGGCGCTTCGGGTGGAGGATGCGGGCCGCGCGGGGCTCGAAACTTATAATCGGCGGATACATCAACCCGGTTTGGCGCCTTTGGCGCGGCCCCCATCAGTGACCCCATGAGCACACCCCATTTTTCTGTTGCGGATATTCGCAAGACCTTTTTGGACTTTTTCGCTTCCAAAGGCCACACCGTGGTGGCGTCAAGCCCGCTGGTGCCGGGCAACGACCCCACGCTGATGTTCACCAACTCCGGCATGGTGCAGTTCAAGGACGTGTTTCTGGGCACCGACAAGCGCTCGTACGTGCGCGCGGCCTCGGTGCAGGCCTGCCTGCGGGCCGGCGGCAAGCACAACGACCTGGAAAACGTGGGCTACACCGCACGCCACCACACCTTCTTTGAGATGCTGGGCAACTGGTCGTTCGGCGACTACTTCAAGCGCGAGTCGCTCAAATGGGCCTGGGAGCTGCTCACCGAGGTCTACAAATTGCCCGCAGACCGTTTGCTGGCGACCGTCTACGAAGAGGACGACGAGGCCTACGACATCTGGACGAAAGAAATCGGCCTGCCGCCCGAGCGCGTGATCCGCATCGGCGACAACAAGGGCGGGCGCTACAAGTCCGATAACTTCTGGATGATGGCCGACACCGGCCCCTGCGGCCCCTGCTCGGAGATTTTCTTTGACCACGGCCCCGAGATTCCCGGCGGCCCGCCCGGCAGCCCCGATGAAGACGGCGACCGCTTCATCGAAATCTGGAACAACGTGTTCATGCAGTTCGACATGGCCGAGGACGGCTCGATCACCCGACTGCCCGCGCCCTGCGTGGACACGGGCATGGGCCTGGAGCGACTGGCCGCCATCCTGCAGCATGTGCACAGCAACTACGAGATCGACCTGTTTGACGCGCTGATCCAGGCCGCGTCCCGCGAAACCGGCTGCAAGGACCTGAACCACAAGAGCCTGCGCGTGATTGCCGACCACATCCGCGCCACCTCCTTCCTGGTGAGCGACGGCGTGGTGCCCAGCAACGAAGGCCGCGGCTATGTGCAACGCCGCATCATCCGTCGCGCCATTCGCCACGGTTATCTGCTGGGCAAGAAAAGTCCGTTCTTTCACAAGCTGGTGCCCGATCTGGTCAAGCTCATGGGCGCGGCCTATCCGAATCTGGCCGCCAACGAGGCGCGCATCATGGGCGTGCTCAAGGCCGAGGAAGAGCGCTTCTTTGAGACGCTGGATGTGGGCATGCAAATTTTGGATGAAGCCCTGGGCGGCGGTGTGAAGGTGTTGCCGGGTGAGGTGGCTTTCAAACTGCACGATACCTACGGCTTCCCGCTGGACCTCACCAGCGACGTTTGCCGCGAGCGTGGTTTCAACGTGGACGAAGCAGGTTTCCATGCCGCCATGGACAAGCAAAAATCCCAAGCCCGTGCGGCCGGCAAATTCAAGATGGACAAAGCGCTGGAGTACACCGGTGCGGGCAACACTTTTGTGGGCTATGACGCCTTGCAAGCCACCGCCAAGGTGGTGGCGGTGTATCTGGACGGCACCTCGGTGGCCGAGCTCAAGCACGGCCAAAGTGGTGTGGTGGTGCTGGACACCACGCCGTTTTATGCCGAGAGCGGTGGCCAGGTGGGCGATCAGGGCGTGCTCATCAGCGGTTCGGCCCAGTTCGCTGTGCAAGACACGCTCAAAATCAAAGCCGATGTGTTCGGTCACCACGGCCACTTGACACAAGGCAGCCTGGCGGTGGGGGACCACGTGCAGGCCCAGGTGGACATGGCCGTGCGCGGCGCCACCATGCGCAACCACAGCGTGACCCACCTCATGCACAAAGCGCTTCGCGAAGTGCTGGGCGACCATGTGCAGCAAAAGGGCAGCCTGGTCAACGCCGAGCGCACCCGTTTTGACTTTGCGCACAACGCGCCGGTCACCCAAGCGCAGCTCCGAGCGATCGAAGCCCACGTGAACGCTGAAATTCTGGCCAATGCGGCCACCCAGGCCCGCGTGATGGACATCGAGTCGGCCCAGAAGACCGGCGCCATGATGCTGTTTGGCGAGAAGTACGGCGAGACCGTGCGTGTGCTGGACATCGGCAGCAGCCGCGAGCTGTGCGGCGGTACCCATGTGCAGCGCACGGGCGACATTGGCCTGTTCAAAGTGGTGGGCGAGAGTGGGGTGGCCGCCGGCGTGCGCCGCATCGAAGGCGTCACCGGTCACAACGCGCTGAGTTATTTGCAGCAGCTGGAAGACACGGTCAGCCAGGCAGCCAGCACACTCAAAGCCCCCAGCGCAGAGCTGAACCACCGCATCGACCAGGTGCTGGACCATGTGAAGCAGTTGGAAAAAGAACTCGCCGCGATCAAAGGCAAGCTGGCCTCGTCGCAAGGCGATGACCTGGCCACGCAAGCGGTGGAGGTCAAGGGCTTGAAAGTGTTGGCGGCTCGCCTCGAGGGCGCGGATGCCAAAACCTTGCGCGACACGCTCGACCAGCTCAAGAACAAACTCAAGACCGCGGCCATCGTGCTGGCCACTGTGGACGGCGACAAGGTGCAACTGGCCGCCGGCGTGACGGCCGACAGCGTGGGCAAAGTCAAGGCTGGCGAGCTGGTCAACTTTGTGGCGCAACAGGTGGGCGGCAAAGGCGGCGGCAAGCCCGACATGGCCATGGCCGGCGGCACAGAGCCCGCCCAGCTCGACGCAGCCCTGAGCAGCGTGCAGGCCTGGGTCGCGGCCAAACTCGGATGATCACGCGTCGCGCCTGTTTGTGGCTGGCAGGCGCATCGGCCACGGGTCTGGGTCATGCGGCGAGTTATGAGTTAGAGCGCTGGCCAACCCAGCAAGCGGTGCCCGATATTCAAGGCACCGATCTGCAAGGTCAGGCCTGGCGTTTGTCGCAACTCAAAGGCCGCGCCGTCTTACTCAATTTTTGGGCCAGCTGGTGTGAGCCCTGCCGCATGGAGATGCCCACGCTGCAGCAGCTCGCCGACATTTACGGCCCTGACAAGCTCGTGGTGCTGACCGTCAATTTCAAGGAAAGCCCGCGGCAGATTGCGCGCTATGTGCAAAGCACCGGCATGGCCCTGCCGGTCTTGACGGACCCGCAAGGTGAGATCGCGGCACGATTTGGTGTGCGGGTGTTTCCCACCACCGTGTTGATCGACACACGCGGCCAGGTGCGTCAGCGTGTGCGTGGCGAGATGGACTGGACCGGGCAGGAAGCCGCCAAGCTGGTTGAAGCGCTGTGGCGCTGAGGTTCAATGAACGGGCCCGGTGAACCCACCGCGCCGCTGGTGCGGGCCTCGTACCAACCCCACCTCTACTTCAGCTTGGACAACGGTGACTCCACCCAGTGCTCAAAGGCGGTAGCCAGCACGAGGCTGCAGGCCCAGCAGCCCAGCATCGTGAGTGCGGCGGCCAAGGGGCTGCTGAACCCGGCCCACACAAACAGTGCATTGCCCAGCATCAGCACCGGGAAATGCAGCAGGAACAAGGCGTAAGACACGCGGCCCATGTGCATCACCCAGCGCCGCACACGGGCGGGACCATGCAGGCTTTGCCAGCGACCTTGCAAGGTTTGCATTTGCCACAGACCCAACAACATCGCTGTGCTGAGCGCCAGCGCAATGCGTTCCCGAAAATCCAGCGACAAGGCCAGCAGTCCCAAGCACAGCAAGGTCAGCAAATACCAAGCGGGACGGCGCGCACTGCCCGACCAATAGGCCGCGGCCCCGAGTCCATAGGCGCCGAAAAAATACAAGCCCCAGTTGTCCCAGCTGTCATCACGGTTAAAGACAAACAGCGAGGCTGCCATCAGCCCCAGCACCAGCGTTTGTGCCACGCCAGGCCCAAAGGGCGCCGGGTGACCTCCCGTTCGGTGCCGGCGCTGGCCCAACCACATGAGCAGCGTCATGATCAGGAAGAGCTGAAAGTCGATCGCCACATACCAGACGCCGGCCGACAACGCCTCTTGATTGAACAGGCCTTGCATCAAGACGAGATGGGACAGCGCTTGACCCAGGGTCGGTTGCGCCGGCACAAAGTCATCGAAGAGCCATTGACGGGCCACAGCGGCGCTGAGCACAGCCAGCAGCAAGGCCAGCAGGCACGGCAGAACCAGCCGGCGATAGCGGCGCACCATGACCGACAGGACCGAGCGTTGCCAGAGCCGGCTTTCAGGCGCGAGGCTGGCTGCTGCCAGGTAGCCGCCGATGACCAGAAACACCTGAACGGCCATGCGGGCATCTTCATACAGCCAGTTCACCAGTGCTGGCATCGCTTGGGCCATCACCTCAGACAGGGGGCCGTAGGCGCACAGGTGGTGCAGCACGATCAGCTGGGAGGCCAGCATCTTGAGCGCGTCGATGTGCCACTGCCGGGAAGATTCTTTCATCGCTCGGGCAACACCAGGTCCGAGGTGCCCGGGTGCACCCAGCGCGCAAATTCCCGGGTGGTGTCGATGCAGCCGCCTGCAGCGGTGTACACGCCGCGAGGTTCGCGGTAGCGCGCCATCACGGCCATGATGCGCTCTACCGCCTGCGGATCTTTGAGCGATGCTTGCACCAGTGCGGCAACCTTGGTCTCATCGATGCGGGCATGTCCATGGTCGTCGGTGTACATCGCATGGCGCCAGTGGTAAAGCTCCACGCACTTGGTGGTCATTGTGAAGGGCTGCTCGCGCTTCCAGAAGTTATTGAACAGGCCGCCTCCCAGGTACATCACCCAGGAGCCTTCAAAACCCTCGGCATCGGCGGAGGCTTCGTCAGGATTGCGAAACCAGGTGCGGTCACCCGGCACAAAATAGTGGGGCGGCAAAGGCGCATCCATCGAGCCTTGCTCGCGCAAAAACACATCGTGGAATTCACCCGAAGCCACGGCCCGGTGCTCCCACAGGTGCTGCAGTTGTTGATGCAGGCTTGGATTGACCGTAGCGAGCTCCTGCGCAATTCCAAGCAGCGTGACGTATTCGGTCGCGCGGTAGCAAGAAAAAGAATACAAGGTGCCGGAGACATCGGGCTGCGTGGTCTTGAGCAGTGCGGGCACCAAGTGCACGCCCGGCAACAAAATGAAGCCGGTCTCTTCCCCGTACTGCCAGCAGTCAGCGGGCCGTTCAGCCTCGCTGGTGTGAAACGCCAGCGTGGTTTTGCGGGCTGCGTGCACGATGTTGTGGCGAATCCGAACGGCCGAGACCAGCTCTTGCAAGCTGGGAAATTCAAACGCAACCGGTCCCATCAGCAGGGTCAGGACAATTTCACGCTGCAAATCTGAATCATGGTGCGCGGCATCCAGACTCAATCGATTGCACAGGGACAGTGTGTCAAATTCAGGCGCCCAAAGGGCCATTGCGCTGTCATTCAAGCGCAGGCGAACAAAGTGACCTTGTGCATCGGATTCGCGGGTGACCAGGACGTGCGGCGCCAGATCTTGCGCTTGAAGCTGAGCCAGCACCTGCTCGCCTACCTTGGGCGCGTCCACCTGAGACTGGGTACGGATCAATAGGCCCTGCACACGGTGAGAGGGCTGCGGACGGAAAGCGTTCATGCAGACAAGAAATTGATGAGAGCTGGTTTTGCGCTGAGGGCAATATACCCCACGAAAGGACGATGCACATCAAGGATAATCACGGGGTGGCTGCCAAGTCAGACACACGGTATTGCGGGGCATCTTCACCTGCGCCGCTGCCGTTCTTGCCCAACCACTTACCGGAGTTCTCTTCATGATCCCCGTGCGCCGTCAGTTTTTGAAAAATTCAGCCTCTTTGGCTATTGCCTCTGCCTTGCCAACGCTTGGCAATGCCCAGCCCGCATCGGCCCCGCGCCAATTCAACCCCCAGCCGGGCAACTGGCGCACCTTTGAGGTGACCACCCGCGTGGACATCCAACAACCCGATGGCATGACCCGTGTGTGGTTGCCCATCCCGTCCATCAATAACGCGTGGCAGCAATCGCTGGATAACGCCTACAGCAGCAACGGCCAGGCGCAGATCAGCAGCGACACGCATTACGGCGCCAAATTGCTGGCGGTCGAATTTGACGCTGCCCAGAAAGCACCGTTTGTCGAACTCACCAGCCGCGTGCGCACGCAAAACCGTGCGGTGAACTGGACTGAAAAGCGCGCGGTGCATGAAGATGCGGCGTCCTTGCAGGCCTGGACAAAACCCACCGCCTTGATCCCCACCGACGGCATCGTGCGCGCGACCGCGCTCAAAGCCACGGCCGGTGCGCGCACCGATGCCGACAAGGTCCGTGCCATTTACGACTGGGTCGTAGCCAACACTTACCGCGAACCCAAGGTGCGCGGTTGTGGTGAAGGCGATATCAAAACCATGCTGGAAACCGGCAATTTGGGTGGCAAGTGCGCCGACCTGAATGCCGTGTTTGTCGGCCTGTGCCGCTCGGTGGGTGTGCCTGCCCGCGATCTGTACGGCTTGCGTTTGGTGCCCTCGGCCTTTGGCTACAAAGAGTTGAGCGGCAACCCCAGCGGCCTCAAGGGCGCCCAGCATTGCCGTGCTGAAGTGTTCCTCAAAGACCATGGCTGGGTCGCCATGGACCCGGCCGATGTGGCCAAGGTGATGCGTCAGGAAACCGCCGATTGGATCAAGACCACCGACAACCCGGTGGTCGCACCGGTGAGCAAAGCTTTGTTTGGCGGCTGGGAAGGCAACTGGCTGGCCTGGAACATGGCGCATGACGTGGTCTTGCCCAAGGCACACGGCCCGCGTCTGGGCTTTTTGATGTACCCGGTGGCCGAGACGGCCATGGAGCGCTTGGACTCGTACTCGCCTGATGCGTTCAAGTACCAAATCACAGCGCGCGAAATCAAAGCTTGAGGCATTCCAAGCGTGGATGAAAAAAAGCCCGGCACTGCCGGGCTTTTTTGTGCGTGGGCGCAGACCGCTTTATTTGGCCAGCAGCTCAGGCGTGGTCACCGGCCCGGAGCCGCTGAAGCGGTCCAGCGCCAAGTAGATCACCGGGGTGATGTACAGCGTCACCGCTTGCGAGAACACCAGGCCACCCACCACCGCCAAGCCCAGTGGCTGGCGCAGCTCGGCGCCGGCCCCGATGCCCAGCGCGATCGGCAGGGCGCCCATCAGCGCAGCCAAAGTCGTCATCATGATCGGACGGAAGCGCAGCACACAGGCCTCGCGGATGGCCGCTGCGGGCGTCATGCCCAGGTGGCGCTGCGCGTCCAGCGCGAAGTCGATCATCATGATGGCGTTTTTCTTCACAATGCCGATGAGCAGCAAGATGCCGATGGTGGCAATCAGGGTGAGGTCCATGCCGAAAATCATCAGCGTGCCCAAGGCGCCCACTGCGGCGGAAGGCAGCCCCGCCAGAATGGTCAGCGGGTGAATGTAGCTCTCATAGAGTACGCCCAGCAAGATGTAGATCACCAACAGGGCCGCGACGATCAGCACCGCCTGGCTGCCCTGGGATTTTTTGAAGACCGCCGCGTCACCGCCGTAGCTGGTGATCACGGTGTCGGGCATTTTGATCTCTTCGCTGGCTTGCTCGATCCGGTTGGTTGCGTCACCCAGCGCCGCACCGGGCGCCAGGTTGAACGACACCGTCACGGCTTGCAACTGGCCCACATGGTTGATCGCGGTGGGGCCGACAGTGCGTTCCACCGTGGTGAAAGCCGACAAGGGCACCAAAGTTCCTGTGGAGGCCCGCACATAGATGCTGCCCAGCGCGCTTTCATCCAGCTTGTCTTCCGGCGCCACTTCCATGATCACCTGGTAGCTGTCCACCGGCAGGTAAATGGTGGAGACTTGCCGTTCACCGAAGGCGCTGAACAGCGCGGAGCGAATTGATTCGACGGACACGCCCAGCGAGTTGGCACGGTCGCGGTCGATCTTGAGTTGGGCTTGCAAGGCGCGCAGTTGCGCGTCGCTGGTCACGTCACGGAACAGCGGGTCGGCGCGCAACTTGGCTTGCAGCTTGATCGCCCAGTCGTTGAGCTCATCGGCTTTCACGCTTTTAAGGATGTACTGGAACTGGGCCTTGCTGGGGCGACCACCCAATTGCAAATTTTGGATCGGGCGCATGAACACGCTGATACCCGCCACCTCGCGCAGTTTTTTGCGCAGGCCTTCCACCACCTGCTTCATGGGTTTGCGTTCATCACGCGGTTTGAGCGTGACAAACATGCGCCCGGTGTTTTGTGCGCCGCTGCCACCGTTGAAAGAACTCACATTGGCCACATTGGGATCTTCCCGAAAGACCTTGGCCGCCCGTTCTTGCAGCCGCACCATCTCGGGGAAGGAGGTGTCCTCTGAGGCTTCGGTGCTCACCGTGATCTGGCCAATGTCTTCTTCCGGGAAGAAGCCTTTGGGAATGACCATGAACAACCAGACAGTTGCAATCAGGGTCAGCATGGCCACCAGGAGCACGACTTTGCGGTGCGACAAGGCCATGTCCAAAGAACGCGAATAGCCGCTGAGCAGCTTGTCAAAACCGCGTTCAAAGGCACGGATCAGCGCACTGTGTTTGACGTCAGGGGCTTCTTCCTTCAAGAACTTGCTGGCCAGCATGGGCACCAGGGTGAGCGACACAAAGGCCGACACCACAATGGACAGACCCACCACCACGGCAAATTCGTGGAACAAAAGGCCGATCACGCCAGGCATAAAAAAGATCGGAATGAACACCGCGATCAGCGAGGTGGAAATCGAGATGATGGTGAAGCCCACCTCGCGTGAGCCGCGCAATGCCGCCTGGAAGGGGCGCTCGCCGTGCTCCACATGGCGCATGATGTTTTCCAGCATCACGATGGCGTCGTCCACCACCAGGCCCACCGCCAGTGTGAGACCCAGCAAAGAGATGTTGTCCAGGCTGTAGCTCAGGCCCCAGAGCAGCGCAATGGCACCCACCAGCGACACGGGCAGCGACAGCGTGGGGATGGCTGTAGCCACAAAGCGGCGCAGGAACAAAAAGATCACCAGCACCACCAGGGCAATCGTGCCGATCAGCGTCAGGGTCACATCGTGCAAGGCCTCCCGCACCGAGACCGAGCGGTCGTTCACCGCGGTGAGCTTGACCGAGTGCGGCATCTGACTTTGCATGGCCGGCAAAATGGCGCGCACTGCGTCCACCACCTTGACGGTGTTGGCGCCCGGCTGGCGCAGGATGGCCAGCGTCACCGACGGTTCGCCGTTCAGGTTGGCGTAGGTCTTGGCGGTCTCCACGCTGTCTTCCACCACGGCCACATCTTTCATGCGCACCGGGTTGCCGCCGCGGTTGGCCACAATCAGCTCGGCGAATTCAGCGGCGTTTTTCAGCTGGCGGTTGGCCTGCAGGGTCAGCATCTGGCGCTCACCATCGAAGGTGCCCACCGGCGTGTTCACGTTGGCAGCGCGCA
>CANGMW010000042.1 GCA_947454695.1 Comamonadaceae bacterium
CTGCTGTTTCAAGACTTGGCGGTGGTGCCACTTCTGGTCTTGATCCCGGCGTTGGGGAGTCCGCCCAATGAATTGCTGACATCGTTGGGCTTGGCCCTGCTCAAAGCCGCTGTGCTCGTGACCATCTTATTGGTGGGTGGCCAGCATGCCATGCGCTGGTGGCTGACACTGGTCGCCCGACGCAAAAGTGATGAGCTGTTCATGCTCAATCTTTTGCTCATCACGCTAGGCCTGGCCTGGCTGACCGAGATGGCGGGCTTGAGTCTGGCGCTGGGTGCGTTCATTGCCGGCATTTTGATTTCTGAAACAGAATACAAACATCAAGTGGAGACGGACATCCGGCCCTTTCACGACGTGTTGCTGGGTCTGTTTTTCATCACCATCGGGATGTTGCTGGACTGGCGCATCGTCATGGATCGCTGGCCTCTGGTGTTGATTTTGCTGGTGATGTCCGTTGGACTCAAGCTCACGCTAGTCACTTTGCTAGCTCGTGCGTTGGGGGCGAGCATGGGCGTGTCGCTGCGCGCCGGCATGTATCTGGCGCAAGCGGGTGAGTTTGGATTTGTCTTGCTCACCTTGGCGCAGTCTCATGCCTTGATCGATCCCGTATTGGTCAATCCTATTTTGGCCAGCATGGTGCTGTCCATGTTGCTCACGCCATTTGTCATCATGAGCAGCAACGCCTTGGTGCTCAAACTGGTCTCAAGTGAATGGCTGCAACAGTCGCTGCAAATGACCACTCTGGTTCGTAAAGCCTTCACCGTGAAACATCACGTCTTGATTTGCGGCTATGGCCGATGCGGCCAAAATCTTGCGCGCATCTTAGATGCTGAAAACATTCCTTATCTAGCTCTGGATTTGGACCCTGACCGTGTTCAGCAAGCCGTTGCGGCTGGGCACTCGGTAGCCTTTGGCGATGCCAGCCGTGTGCAAGCGCTGATTGCTGCGGGCTTGCTGCGCGCCAGCGCCGTGGTCATCACCTATTTGGATGTGCCAGGCGCCATGAAGGTGCTGGCCAACGCACGGGCACACGCCCCGCAAGTGCCCGTGATCGTGCGCACCCAGGATGACGCCGACCTTGAGCGGCTTCAAAAAGCCGGCGCCACCGAAGTGGTGCCCGAAGCCATTGAAGGCTCTTTGATGCTGGCCAGCCATGCGCTGGCGCTGGTAGGCGTTCCGATGCGCCGCGTGATTCGCATCGTCCAGGACCAGCGTGATGCGCGCTACAACCTGTTGCGTGGTTACTTTCATGGCGGCGATGACGCCTCACTGGACGAGTCTGCACAAGAGCGTCTGGCCAATATCGTTTGCACAGAGCACTCATTTGCGGTGGGACAACACACCAGCGCCTTGCAACTTCTTTTGCCAGATGTGCGCATTGTCAACCTGCGCAGTCACACGGGTAAAAACATGGCGCCGTCACACAACCCCTTGGTGCAAGCCGGTGATACGCTGGTGGTATCGGCTAAGGCTGAAGCCATTGCAAGTGCCCAAGCGCTGCTGCTGTCCCCCGTCTCAGGCCACACCCACTGATCGCTTGCTGGAGATTCAATGATCACGACCCAAACCATGGAATATGTTCGTAGCCACGTGCGCACGGTGCCCGACTGGCCGGCACCGGGCGTGCAGTTTCGAGACATCACACCTTTGCTGCAAGACCCCAAAGTGTTCCGCGTGCTGATCGATGCGTTCGTCGTACGCTACATGTCTGCTCCCATGCGGCCAACCGTGGTGGCAGGACTGGATGCCCGTGGTTTTATTTTGGGTTCGGTAATTGCTTATGAGTTAAATCTGGGCTTTGTCCCGATTCGCAAAAAAGGCAAGTTGCCCTTTGCCACCGTGGAAGAAACCTATGAGCTGGAATACGGCAGTGCCACCGTCGAGCTGCACACCGATGCGGTCAAGGCCGGCGACCGCGTCTTACTCATCGATGACTTGATTGCCACCGGCGGAACCATGATGGCCGGCAAACTCTTATTGGAAAAACTTGGCGCGTCCGTTTTGGAAGGCGCTGTGATCATCGACCTGCCTGAGCTGGGCGGATCGCAGCGCTTGCGCGCGGCGGGCATGCCGCTGTTCACGCTTTTGAGCTTTGAGGGCGAGTGAGGCGGTATTACTCGGCCTAATACAAAGCTTTGCATTTGCAATCAGCTTACAGCAGGAAAAGTTTGCTTTCTCTTGAATAATTCACAAGATCTTCCGTGCTTGTTGACATCACGGTTGATACCGTTATTTGTTCAGATATTTCATGGGAGCTTATAAATGCGTTTTCAAAAAAGAGTTTTTTCACTTATTGGGTTGTCATTTGTCATGTGTGTTGGCGCGCATGCTCAGACGAACAACAAATGGTATGCGGGGGCTGAGTTTGGTGTTACCTCCATTAAGGACAACTCAAGTGACATCGCCAATTCCTTGACAAGCGTCTTGGGCGGCACCGCGAATGTCGGCAGAGATACCAATACTTCTGCAACCCGACTTTATGGTGGCTACAACTTCAACAACTACATTGCCGCAGAAATCGGCTATCTTCAAAGCAGTGACAACAAGACTAGGATCTCCGGTACGAGTGGTGGACTTACACCATACACCGGCTCTGGTACTGTCTCTATCAGTGGTGCAGATATTTCAGCCATCTTTCGACCCAATCCAAATCGTAATTTTGGAAGCGGCCTCTTTTTGCGTGCGGGTATAAGTTCATACACCACAAAAACTAGTGTGACGATTGCCTCGGGGGGATCAAGTTTTTCACAATCAGGAAGTGACTCTGGATCAGGCGCCAACATTGGTATCGGTTATGACATTCCAGCTGGGCCCGGAAACGTTCGAGTTGCTTATACCAATATGAGCAACCTTTCAGGCAAGAGTAATAACTCTGTTGATGCTTTCAGCATCGGGTATCAGCTTAATTTTTGAAGTTCGGCCGAAGACATAGGAAGCAAAAAGCGCCAAGATTGGCGCTTTTTTTATTTGCCTTATTTGCCAATGCAAAAGCTGGAAAAAATCACGCCCAATAAATCGTCTGAAGTGAACTCGCCGGTGATGCCGCTCAAGGCTTGTTGAGCCAAACGCAATTCTTCTGCAAGCAAGTCCAGGGACTGCGTTTGCGACAGCAAATGTTGCAAAGCCACTTCAAGGTGCGTCGCCACCAGGCGCAGCGCCTGTACATGACGTTCTCGAGCGATGTACACGCCCTCCGGATTAGATTGCCAGCCCGCCAAGTCCAACAGTTTCTGTCGTAGCGCCGGCAAGCCTTCGCCGGTTTTGGTAGACAGCGTGAGTCCTGCAAGCGAAAGCTCACGCGCCGCCAGGTCCGACTTGTTCCACACATCGACCACCGGCACACCGTTGGGTAAGTTATTGGCCAGCGTTTGACCAATTACCTGATCGCCGGCAAGGTAGCTCGTCTGCTTGGCGCGACTTGAGTCATGTAAAAACAAAACTACATCGGCCTGAATGATTTCAGTCCAGGCGCGTTCAATGCCGATTTTTTCCACCACATCGGCGCTGTTGCGCAATCCGGCGGTGTCAATCACATGTACCGGTACGCCTTCAATCTGAATGGTTTGTTCCACCTTGTCTCGGGTCGTTCCCTCAATCGGCGTGACGATAGCCAGCTCCGCACCCGCCAACGCATTGAGCAGTGAGCTTTTGCCTGCGTTGGGCTGGCCGGCAATGACTACTTTGATGCCTTCACGCAGCAGCGCGCCTTGCTGCGCCCGTGCCATGACCTGGGCGAGTTGTGTTTGGAGTCGATCGAGCTGCCCTTGTGCATCGGCTTTCTTTAAGAAATCTATTTCTTCTTCCGGAAAGTCCAGCGTGGCCTCCACCAGCATGCGCAAATGAATCAGTTGGTCACGCAGGGCATGGATCTCGGTTGAGAACTCTCCGGCTAATGACCGCGTGGCGCTTTTGGCGGCGGCCACTGTACTGGCATCGATCAAGTCGGCAATCGCCTCGGCTTGCGCCAGATCGATTTTGTTGTTCAAAAACGCCCGTTCTGTGAACTCTCCCGGGCGGGCTAAGCGCACGGGCGGGCGACCCTCCAGCCTCAGGGCCAAGCAACGCGACAAGAGCATTTGCATGACCACGGGCCCGCCATGCGCCTGCAGCTCAAGCACATCCTCCCCCGTGAAGGAATGCGGTGCTGGGAAATAGAGGGCCAGCCCATGGTCGATGGCAGAACCGTCTGCGTCCCGAAAAGCGAGATAAGTAGCTTCGCGAGGACGCAGTTCGCGCCCCAAAAGCTGAAGAACGAGTTCTTGAAGGGCTTTTCCTGAGACCCGAACGATACCCACCGCACCGCGTCCAGGTGCAGTGGCAATCGCAACAATGGTGTCAATGTGGGCAAGGCTCATGATGAACAAGGGCCGCTGGTGCGGCCCTTAGAAATAATCAGCGGAACTTCGGTAAATTGAACTGCGGTGGCACACCCATTTGTTTGTTGATGAACCATTGCTGAGCTATCGACAAAATGTTGTTGGTCAACCAGTACAACACCAAGCCGGCGGGGAAGGCGAAGAACATCACGCTGAACACCAGCGGCATGATCCACATCATCTTGGCTTGCATGGGGTCCGGTGGTGCGGGGTTCAGGGCTGTCTGTACAAGCGTGCTGAGCGTCATGACGACCGGCAAGATGTAGTACGGGTCAATCGCTGACAAATCCTGGATCCACAGAATCCAAGGCGCGTTGCGCATTTCGACGCTGGACAACAGGACCCAGTACAAGGCAATGAACACCGGAATCTGAATCATGATGGGCAAGCAGCCGCCCATGGGATTGACTTTTTCTTCCCGGTAAATCTTCATCATCTCCTGCTGCATTTGCTGCGGATTGTCTTTGAGGCGCTCACGCATTTCCATAATGCGTGGATTGATCGCTTTCATTTTGGCCATGCTGGCGTAGGCCTTGGCATTCAACCAGTAAAAAGCGATTTTGAGTAAGACCACCAAGGCCACGATGGACCAACCCCAGTTTTGCAGCACCTTGTGCAATTGATCTAACAACCAGAACAGCGGCTTGGCCAGCAAGGTCAACATGCCGTAGTCCTTAACCAGCTCCAGCCCGGGCGCCAGCGCTTCGAGCACCTTTTCTTCTTGAGGTCCCGCAAACAGGGTGGATTCCAGCACTTTGCGCGCGCCAGGTGCGATTTCCCCCAACGGAGTGATGACGCCTATCGAATACAAAGCGAGTTGGGTGTCGGACAATTTACGGACAAAATTTTCGCGGTTGATGCCATCCGCCAACAACCAAGCGGACAGGAAATAGTGCTGCACCATGGCCACGTAGCCTGTGCTTGCGTTTTTGTCGATCTCGGCTTTGTTGCTATCGATTTCTTTGAATTCAATTTTGTGGTACTTCTTGCCTTCGGTGTAGGCCGCCGGTCCCGTGAACGATGAAGGACCCATCATGCTGCTGGCAGGCACCACGCCGTCACGTACCAATTGCATGTAGACCTGCGCGGTGGCGCTCGCGCTCCCGTTATTCACCACCTCATGCCGTACGGCTATCGCATAGCTGCCACGTTTAAATGTGTAGGTTTTAAGCAGCTTGACGCCATTGAGCTCAGGGGATTCAAACTTCACACTCAGTTCGTCTTGACCGTCCTTCATTTCTTTATCAGCAGACACCAAGGTCATAACCGTTTTGTGCGTGGGGTAGGCCACGCCGGATGCCGCTGCAATCAGGCCGGTTTGTGCGACATAGATGTGGTCGGGCTCTTGTTGAAATAGAACAAAGTCTTTGTCCTGATTCACCAGGTCAC
The DNA here is from genome assembly GCA_947454695.1 of Comamonadaceae bacterium. Taxonomy (GTDB): domain Bacteria; phylum Pseudomonadota; class Gammaproteobacteria; order Burkholderiales; family Burkholderiaceae_C; genus CANGMW01. The sequence goes on from CANGMW010000042.1 coordinate 5,766, forward strand.
GAAGTTTCAAAAACTCTGAGCGCACCAGGGATGCACCTTCTGTGTCAATGGACAGGCGCATCAGGTCAGTTTTGATTTCGACCCGTTCACTCACGCGCGACCCAGCCGCTTTCGACGTTTGCGCAGTAATGTCTCCACTGGGTACGCTGGTGCCGGTCGCCGATGTAGTTGTGCTCGCATTCTCAGGCTTGGCGGCAGTAGTGACTTGGCTCGGACTTGGGAAAAAAGTAGCCTTGTGTCCGTTGTAGATTTGCCATTGATCCCACAGAAGCACCATGGAAAAGCCAAAAATCACCCACAAAACGGTACGACGGATGTCATTCATGAAGATTTCTTTTCTGTGTTGATTTGGATGAGTCCCGAAAAAAATCGGGGTTTTTGTTCTGGAACGGGATCATGCCCGCCAGCACACCAAGGGCTGCATCTCAGCAGGCGCTTGGCGGCCAGGTAACTACCAGCGGCTGCACCATGATGTTCTAAAGCTTCAATGGCATACCGGGAGCAGGTGGGCTCAAAACGACACGACAAGCCAACGCTGGGACTTAGCAGCAAGCGGTACGTTTTCACAAGACTAACTAAGAATTTTGTCATCATCTCAAGCGACCACCGTGTTACTTCTCACTGCGCCGCCAATGGCACGCTTGAACAGTTGCTCAATTTCGTCATGGACTGCTTTTTTAAGCTGCTCGGATGACGCGCTGATGAATTGTTGCCGATCAAAACCGGATCTGAGTCTCACCACATGCGCACCTTGGGGCAAGCCCTGTTCAAACGCATTTGCCATGGTGTAGATCTGTCGCTTGATGAGATTTCTGGTAACGGCGCGCTTCGCCCATCTTTTGGGAACCATGGCGCCCATCCAAATCTGATCGATGGCTAAACCCAAGTGTGCACAGTTGCGCACTTCACAGTGGAGGGCGAAATGCGCTGTGCGGGCCAGCGTCAAACCCCCCAAAACTGCTTGAAATTGTTCTCGGGTTTTCAGCCGCTGCATTGTCATGACGTACTGTGTGGCCGCCGCTAGAACGTGGCCAACACCAGGTCAACTGACTTAAACAGCCAGGCGCTTGCGGCCTTTGGCGCGACGTGCGTTGATCACAGCACGACCACCGCGTGTTTTCATGCGCACCAGAAAACCATGGGTACGCGCGCGGCGAATTTTCGAAGGTTGATATGTGCGTTTCATTTTGGATATCCTAGGATGCTCGAAAGTTAGGGGGATGCATGAATCGCATTAGGGCTGACTCGTCGCCATATCCTTTAGCTACTGCGGGCTTCATGCGTTCCATCCAAGTTGGCCGCCTCTGGGTTTATAAGGGCCGCCGCCTTTTCAGGAAAAGCCTGCGATTATCGCAAATTTCTTCAATCTTTGCAACGGCTTAGAAAGAACTGATTATCCATTGCGCAAGCTTATTTAAGTTCTTCTGAGAATTGTGGATAAATTCTGGATAAACTACTATCCTGAGTGCCTGAAAACTTAACTATCCACAAAAAAATTAGACGATGACTGAGGGACAATTAAAAGGGCAAGGCAGCCTTGCAGCCAATGCCGCAGGGGAGGGTCTCTGGCAGACCTGTGTTGAGCAACTTGCACAGGAGCTACCGGAACAACAGTTCAATACCTGGATCAAACCACTGGTTGCCAAGGTGTCTGAGGATTTCTCCTGTGTAACGCTTTTTGTGGTGAACCGCTTCAAATTGGACTGGATTCGTGCCCAATACAGCGCAAAAATCACGGCTTTGCTTGAAAAGATTTACGGCCAAGCGATCAAACTGGAGTTGGCGCTCACCCCCAGAGAATCCATGGATCGACCTCGCGTTGATCGATCCTCTGCAAATAGTTTCACGGCCGAAGAGGCGACGGATTTGTCGCCTGAGCGCGTCAGCGAAGGCGCTAAAAACCGCATCAACACGGCGCTGACCTTTGACAACTTGGTTGAGGGCTCGGCCAACCGCATGGCACGGGCCGCTGCGGTTCACGTCGCGTCATCGCCGGGCGTGTTGTACAACCCCCTCTTTATTTATGGCGGTGTTGGTTTGGGTAAGACCCATTTGATGCATGCCGTCGGCAATAAATTACTGTCAGACCGCCCTAAAGCCAAAGTTCTCTACATCCATGCAGAACAGTTTGTCTCCGATGTGGTTAAGGCCTACCAACGCAAAACTTTTGATGAATTCAAGGACCGATATCACTCATTGGACTTGCTCTTGATCGATGACGTCCAATTTTTTGCCAACAAAGACCGGACGCAAGAAGAGTTTTTCAATGCGTTTGAGGCTTTGCTGGCCAAAAAGTCACACATTGTGATGACCAGCGACACCTATCCAAAGGGCTTACCCGACATTCACGAGCGGCTGGTGTCCCGGTTCGACTCGGGGTTGACCGTTGCCATTGAGCCGCCCGAGTTGGAAATGCGTGTCGCTATTTTGATTAACAAGGCCCTCGCAGAAGGCTCCGTCATGCCCGAAGAGGTCGCATTTTTCGTGGCTAAAAATGTGCGTTCGAACGTGCGGGAACTTGAAGGCGCTTTGCGAAAAATCCTGGCCTATTCGCGATTCAACCTTAAAGACATTTCGATTCAGCTGGCCCGAGATGCGTTGCGGGATCTGCTTTCGATCCAAAACCGCCAGATTTCAGTTGAAAACATCCAAAAAACAGTGGCGGATTACTACAAGATCAAAGTCGCTGACATGTATTCCAAGAAACGGCCTGCCAGCATCGCAAGACCCCGTCAAATCGCAATGTACCTTGCGAAAGAACTGACACAAAAGAGCTTGCCCGAAATCGGGGAGCTGTTTGGCGGACGCGATCACACAACGGTGCTCCATGCTGTACGCAAGATTTCAGCTGAACGCCAGCAACTCACGGAATTGAACCAACAACTGCACGTGTTGGAACAAACCCTCAAAGGTTGAAAATGAGTCAAAAAACAATCTATGAGAAGGCTGGGGATAATTTAGGCATAACTTCCCTGTTATCCACAGGCCAAGGGGATTTTGAAAACTTATTCATTTCGGCTTGCATTCTGAAAGCACGGATGCCCACAGGCTTCAAAATGACGCAAGTGCTTGATAATACAAACGAAAAAGGGGCTATGCACAGATTTTGCATACCCTTATCTACTACTACTAATTTGAATTAAAGAAATTAAGGAAGAGATTGACATGATCGTCCTGAAAGCAACGCAAGGCAAAGTGCTCTCCGTTTTACAGTCGGTTTCGGGCATTGTTGAACGCCGGCATACGCTTCCCATTCTTGCCAATGTGATGATTCGTAAGACAGGCGCTGCAGTGCAGTTCACGACCAGCGATTTGGAAATCCAAATTCGCACCAGCGAAAATTTGGATGGCGATACAGGTGACTTCACCACCACAGTTGGTGCACGCAAGCTCATCGATATTTTGCGCACCATGCCATCGGATCAAACGGTATCGTTGGAATCCAGCCAGAGCAAGCTGATTCTCAAAGGCGGAAAAAGCAAGTTCACCTTGCAAACTTTGCCCGCAGAAGACTTCCCCTTGGTTCAGGAGTCTGCCAATTTTGGTCCGGTCTTCAGTGTTCCTCAAAAAACATTGAAGGACCTACTAAGCCAAGTCTCGTTCGCTATGGCCGTGCATGACATCCGCTACTATCTCAATGGCATTTTGTTTGTGGCTGAAGGTAAACAGCTGAGCCTGGTTGCCACTGACGGTCATCGACTGGCTTTTGCGTCGGCAACTTTGGATGTAGAAGTACCCCGTCAAGATGTGATCTTGCCACGCAAGACCGTGATCGAAATGCAGCGACTGCTCAGTGATGCTGATGGTGCTATTGACATGCAGTTCGCCAGTAACCAAGCCAAGTTCAGCTTTGAGGGTATGGAGTTTGTGACCAAATTGGTCGAAGGCAAGTTCCCGGATTACAACCGTGTGATTCCTAAGAACCATAAGAACAGCATCACACTGGGGCGCCAGCCTCTGTTGGCGAGCTTGCAGCGTACAGCCATTCTTACCAGCGACAAATTTAAGGGCGTGCGCTTGAACATTGATCCAGGTACCTTGCGGGTGGCTTCAAGCAACGCCGAACAGGAAGAGGCTGTTGACGAACTCGATATTGATTACGCTGGCGACAGCATTGAAATCGGATTCAATGTGACTTACTTAATTGATGCGCTGACCAACATGGATCAGGATATGGTGAAGTTGGAGCTCTCTGATTCCAACAGCTCTGCATTGATCACGATCCCTGGCAACACCGCGTTTAAATACGTTGTGATGCCGATGAGGATTTGAGTTGGATAAAACAAAGTAGAACCACCCGCATCGTAAAAATCAATGCGGGTTTGGTTTTTAAAGAGTTAGAGAAAACGACAGAGAAGTTCGCATGACCGAAGAAAACAAAAACGCCGAAGAGGCATTCACCACGGTTCAACCCTTGATCGACGCTCACCAGGCTGGCGCTTCAGAAGGTTATGGCGAGGGTGCCATCCAGATTCTCGAAGGTCTAGAGGCCGTTCGCAAACGCCCGGGTATGTACATCGGCGATACATCGGACGGTACCGGCTTGCATCACCTCGTGTTTGAAGTCGTGGACAACTCGATTGATGAAGCGCTTGCTGGCCATTGCGATGACATTGTGGTCACCATTCACACTGACAACTCGATCTCGGTGACTGACAACGGTCGCGGAATTCCTACTGGCGTCAAGATGGATGACAAGCACGAACCCAAACGTTCGGCGTCTGAAATTGCGCTAACGGAATTGCATGCGGGTGGCAAGTTCAACCAGAACAGCTACAAAGTTTCCGGTGGTTTGCATGGCGTGGGCGTGAGTTGCGTGAATGCTTTGTCCAAGTGGCTTCGCCTCACCGTGCGTCGCGAAGGCAAAGTGCACCAATTGGAATTCGCACGCGGTTTTGTTCAAAACCGTTTGCTTGAAACCGTTGACGGTTTTGAAGTTTCACCAATGAAGGTGACGGGTGCTACGGAAAAGCGTGGAACGGAAGTACATTTCTTGCCGGACACCGACATCTTCCAGCAGAACAATGATTTCCATTACGAAATTCTGTCCAAACGCTTGCGCGAACTCAGCTTTCTTAATAACGGCGTACGTATTCGTTTGAAGGATGAGCGCAGCGGCAAGGAAGATGATTTCTCTGGTGCGGGTGGCGTCAAAGGGTTTGTGGACTTCATCAATACCAATAAAAAAGTCTTGCACCCCAATGTGTTCCATGCCCTGGGCGAGCGTCCGGCAGAAAGCTATGGCGGCATTGCAGGCACCAGCATTGGTGTGGAAGTCGCGATGCAGTGGAATGATGGCTACAACGAAAACGTGCTGTGCTTCACCAACAATATTCCGCAGCGCGATGGTGGCACTCACCTGACAGGGCTGCGTGCGGCGATGACACGTGTGATCAACAAGTACATTGAAGAACACGAATTTGCCAAAAAAGCCAAGGTTGAAGTCACGGGCGACGACATGCGCGAAGGCTTGTGTTGCGTGCTCAGTGTCAAAGTACCCGAGCCCAAATTCAGCAGCCAGACTAAAGACAAGTTGGTGAGCAGTGAGGTACGCGCACCAGTGGAAGACATCGTGGCCAAGATGTTGACCGACTACCTGCAAGAGCGCCCGAATGACGCCAAGATCATCTGTGGAAAAATCGTAGAAGCCGCGCGCGCACGTGAAGCCGCCCGAAAAGCCCGCGAGATGACGCGCCGTAAAGGCGTGCTCGACGGCATGGGCCTGCCCGGCAAACTGGCCGACTGTCAGGAAAAAGACCCCGCCTTGTGCGAGATCTACATCGTCGAGGGTGATTCCGCCGGCGGCTCTGCCAAACAAGGGCGTGACCGCAAATTCCAGGCTATTCTGCCTTTGCGCGGCAAGATCCTGAACGTGGAAAAAGCGCGCTACGAAAAACTGTTGACCAGCAATGAAATTTTGACGCTGATCACTGCCTTGGGGACCGGCATTGGCAAGGTCTCGGCCGAATCCGGCAAATCGGGCACCGATGATTTCAATGTCGACAAGTTGCGCTACCACCGCATCATCATCATGACCGATGCCGACGTGGACGGCGCGCACATCCGTACCTTGCTGCTGACCTTCTTCTACCGTCAGATGCCTGATCTGGTCGAGCGTGGCCACATTTACATCGCGCAACCACCGCTTTACAAAGTGAAGGCAGGCAAAGAAGAGCTTTACCTGAAGGATGCGCCCGCTTTAGACACCTTCTTGTTGCGCATTGCCATGAAAGACGCCAGTGTGGTCACCAGCACGTTGCCTGACGGCACGGTACCGGCGGGCAACATCATTGCCGGTGAGACGCTGGCCGAATTGGCGCGCAAACACCAGGTGGCCGAGAGTGTGATTGCACGCCTGTCCAACTTCATGGACAAAGAAGCCTTGCGCGCGATTGCTGACAGCGTGACCATCAATCTGGATACGTTGGACGAGGCGCAAGCGAGCGCTGTCGCCTTGCAGGCCAAGTTGCGCGAGCTGAACACCTCAGGCGCACCGGCCGAGGTGACGAGCGAGTTTGATGTCAGAACTGACAAGCCTATCTTGCGCATCAGCCGCCGCCATCACGGCAACATCAAGAGCAGCGTGCTCACCCAGGACTTTGTGCATGGGGCTGACTACGCCGCGCTCAGTGAGGCGGCCAACACCTTCCGTGGCCTCCTGGGTGAAGGCGCCCGCGTCATCCGCGGAGAAGGTGACAAGCAAAAAGAAGAGCGTGTGAGCGATTTCCGCCAGGCCATGAAGTGGTTGATTGCGCAGGCTGAAAACGCGACGAGCCGTCAACGCTACAAAGGTTTGGGCGAGATGAACCCGGCGCAACTCTGGGAAACCACGATGGATCCTACCGTGCGTCGCTTGTTGCGCGTTCAGATCGATGATGCTATCGAAGCTGACCGCGTCTTCACGATGTTGATGGGCGATGAGGTGGAGCCACGCCGTAATTTCATTGAAAGCAACGCGCTGCGCGCTGGCAATATCGACGTGTGATCGGCAGGGATGGTGCTGGACACACGATGTGTGTCAGCGCCACGCTCAAATTAAGAAGTGCGGCGCGGCACCATGGGTGCGCGACCTTCGATGTGACGGAAGTTGATACGTCCTTTGGACAAATCATAGGGCGACAGCTCTAAAGAGACGCGGTCCCCGGCCAGAATACGAATGTGGTTTTTGCGCATTTTGCCCGCCGAGTAAGCAATCAATTGATGCCCGTTGTCCAGCGTGACGCGAAAACGCGTGTCGGGTAACACCTCGTTGACCACGCCCATCATCTCGATCAGTTCTTCTTTAGCCATGCAGGTTTC
>CANGMW010000043.1 GCA_947454695.1 Comamonadaceae bacterium
ATTCAATGCCCAGTAAATTGACCAGCCCTGGCACGCCATGTTCCAGCGGGCCTTGAATCAAAAAATCACGGGACGGTTCGTCCGGTCCCTGAATTTTGGGGCGAATACCGGCATACCCCGCTTGCAGGGCCCCATCGGGCAGGCCCGGCCAATATTTGCGAACCTGGTCATAAAACGCACCACCGCGGCGGGGATCCACCACCAGATCATCGGCAGACGCCACCCACTGCACATCGGGGCCGAATTTGGCTTGACCACCCAGGTCGATGGTGAGGTGCACGCCCAGGCCCGCCGCTTCGGGCACCGGATAGATCAGTCGGGAAAAAGGTGAACGGGTGTTCAAAGTGAAGTAGTTGCCCTTGGCAAAAAAACCTTGCGGCACGAAGTCCTGGTCAAGGCCATGAATGCGCCCAGCCAGCTCGGGCGCATGCAGACCAGCCGCATTCACCACCGTTTGACACAGCAACTGCGTACCATCGCGAGTCTGCACGACCAATCCGTCAGCCACCACGTCAACTTGTTGAACCGAAGCATTGAGCACCACCATGCCGCCGGCATTTTCTATATCGCCTTGCAAAGACAACATCAGTGCATGGCTGTCGACAATGCCAGTGCTGGGAGATTGAACGGCGGCGACACAGGCCAGTTCGGGCTCCAGTTCGCGGGCTTGCTGTGCGCTCAACATGACCAGATCGTCCACGCCATTACGTGCAGCTTTGCCGATGATGGCCTGCAACTGGGCAAGCTGCGCCTCATCGGTGGCGACAATTAATTTGCCGCAACGCTGATGGCCCACACCTCGATCAGCGCAGTAGGTGTAGAGCCGCTGCTTGCCTTGAACACACAGACGCGCTTTGAGCGAACCTGGCGGGTAGTAGATACCAGCGTGAATCACTTCGCTGTTGCGTGAACTGGTTTGCGTACCAATCGCATCGGCCGCTTCAAGGACCATGACTTCCCGACCTGCCAAGGCCAGGGACCGTGCCACCGCGAGCCCAACAACCCCCGCCCCCACCACCACACAATCAACTCGCTCCATCTTGAATGCTCAGTGGCCGTGCGGCATGGCGGGCTCTGCTACTTGGGCGCCGGAAAGCAAAGTCGGATCCAGCATGCCGGCGATCATGGCAATGTGACCGAACACCAAAAACAAAGCCACACAAATGGCGTGCACCTTGAGCTTGCTTTCACGATCACGCCGGCGATTGACCAGTCCCAACTCCTGTGCCGCAATGTAGACGAGCGCCAAGCCGCCGATCAAATAACTGCCCACAGCTATGACGTCAATCACGGTACGCCATTCGCCAGCCAAGGTGATAGGAATCACCGCATTTTTCAAAAGGTAAACAATCACGCCAATGAAATAAATCCCCACGACCAGACCGGCGAGTCGGTTGATGATGTGAACCACCCCGTTGAACTGACGTGTGAATAAGAGGTAGAGCTCAGTGATCGCCAGGGTCTCGGCCAAGACCACCGGCACCCCCATGAACAGCAACAAATTCCAAGGCTGATTGACCGCCAGCAATTCCATGTAGTGGGTCATGTTCATGGGTGAGTCCTCTAGAGTGCTTGTGACAGGCCGTTGAAATCAAGACCTTGTGGTCAGAGTATAGGCCTGCCCTTTATAGGGTCACTCCAGCTTCAACTGAGCCTTCTTAACCAATTGAGTCCATTTTTCGATGTCGGACTTGATCAAGGCATCGAATTTTTCCGGAGATGTGGGCGTGAATTGCAAGCCCATTTCACCCAATTTTTCCTGGGTCTCGGGCCGCTTCATGATGGCAACGATGTCGTCGTGGAGCTTGGCAATCACATTTTTAGGCGTACCGCTGGCGACCACCAGTCCGTATAAGCCATTCACATTGAAGCCGGGCAGAGTTTCGCTCACGGCCTCAACCTCGGGCAATAAAGTGGACCGGCGCAAAGCGGTTGAGGCCAATGGTTTGAGCCGCCCCCCCTTCACCAAGGGCACAGAGGCAAACAACGAATCCACCATGAAATTGACGCGCCCCGCGATGACCTCCGGGTAGGCGGGCCCGCTGCCTTTGAAAGGCACATGCAATAAATCCAGGCCTGCCGATTGCTTGATCAACTCCATGGCCATGTGCATGCTGCTGGCAGCACCGGGTGTGGCATAACTGAATTTACCGGGGTTGGCTTTGATCAGGGCGATCGCTTCTTTGAAGTTATTGGCCGGGAAGTTTGGCGAGGCCGAAATCAAAATATTGGAATTTCCCAGCAAGGTTACGCCGGAGAGGTCATTGACCGTGTCGTACGGCAATTGACGCAGTGCGGGGTTGATGACGTGGGCTGTGGCCACTATGCAAATCGTTTGCCCGTTAGGGGTTGCTTTGGCTGTGAAATCAGTCCCCAAAACCGTATTGGCCCCGGCTTTGTATTCCACCAACACGGTTTGCGACCACAGGCTTTGCAATTGCGGCTGAAGCAATCGAGCCAGGGTGTCAAAAGGTCCGCCAGGTGCGTTGGGCACGATCAGCGTGACGGGATGCGTGGGAAATTGGGTTTGTGCGTAGAGGCCGGGGTTCACGCTACTGAGTGAGAGTGTGCCCAATTGCAGTGCAAACTGACGTCGCGATAGGTTTTTTTTCATGAGTCATCCCTTGAATTGACTCAATTTTATCATTTTTAAACTGAATTTACGCCCGATTCCCGCAGCGGCTGAACCGAGCCTACGGGTTCTAAAAACTGTGTTGGCGCTATTTATTCAGGTCGCGTAACTTGAAACGCTGAATTTTCCCGGTCGCGGTTTTGGGCAGGTCAGCGACGAACTCAATCTGGCGCGGGTATTTGTAGGGTGCCAAACGGTCTTTGACAAAGGCTTTGAGTTCGTCCTCGGTCACGGTGAGCCCGTTTTTGAGCACCACATAGGCCTTGGTTTTGGTCAAGCCATCGGCATCGGCCACACCAATCACCGCCGCTTCGAGCACGCTGGGGTGCTGGATCAACGTGCCCTCCACCTCAAACGGCGAGACGTAAATGCCGCTGACCTTGAGCATGTCATCGCTGCGCCCGCTGTAGGTGTAGGTGCCGTCAGGATTGCGCACGTATTTGTCGCCGCTTTTGGTCCAGCCGCCCTGGAAGGTCTCGCGCGACTTGACCCGGTTGCCCCAGTACATCAGCGCACTGCTGGGGCCATGGATGTAGAGATCACCGGGCTCGCCATCGGGCACCGCCTGGCCATCTTCGCCGCGCAGTTCAATGTCATAGCCGGGTACAGGCCAGCCGGTGGTGCCATAGCAAACCTTTTCGGGCGTGTTGGACATGAACACATGCAGCATTTCTGTCGAACCAATGCCGTCCACGATATCCACCCCAAAGTGGGCCTTGAAACGCTCACCGATCTCCGCTGGCAAAGCCTCGCCAGCCGAGGACACCAAACGCAAGGTCACCGCTGAACGCTTGGGCAGGTTCGGGTGGGCCAGCATGCCGGCAAAGCCAGTGGGTGCGCCGAAGAACACCGTGGGTTTGGCCTGCGTCCAGCGTGCAAACGTGGCGTCAGGCGTCGGGCGCTCGGCCATCAGCACCGTGGTGGCGCCCACACCCAGCGGGAAGGTCAAGGCATTGCCCAGACCGTAGGCAAAGAACAATTTGGCCGCAGAAAAGCAGACATCGTCCTCACGAATTTTGAGCACCGCTTTGCCATACAACTCGGTCGTGAAGAAGGGATTGGCGTGCGAGTGCACCGTACCTTTGGGGCGACCGGTCGAGCCCGAGGAATACAACCAGAAGCACGGATCATCCCCGCCGGTGGGAGCGGGCTTGACCGCCGGGGTGGCATTGTTCAGGAAAGCCTCAATCTCGATTTCGGAGGGGTGCAGCGGCGTCGCCGGACGCGACACGATCACGCGTTGCACCTCATGGTCGCTGCGGGTCATCGCGGCAATCAGGGTGGGCAGCAAACTGCCCGACACCAGCACCGCCTGCGCCCGCGAGTGCTCCAACATGTAGGCATAGTCATCGGCGGTGAGCAAGGTGTTCACGGCCACCGGCACGATGCCGGCATAAATCGCCCCCAGGAAACTCACCGGCCAGTCATTGCAGTCTTGCATGAGCAAGAGCACGCGCTCTTCCCGCTTGAGGCCGCTTGCCCTCAAAGCCCCTGCCATCAAGCGCACGCGCTCATCAAGCTGTGCGTAGCTGAGCGTACCCAGGTCATCGATATACGCCAGTTTGTTCGGGCGGCCCTGATTGGTCGCCAGCGCATGCTGGGCATAGTTGAAGCTTTGTCCGACCAAGGGGAGTTCAGGCAGAGAGTTCATGACGTGTTCCTGTTAACGAGGCGCAGATTTCAAAGCCCGCTCAAAATGGTCGTGGCGGCTTGAATAGCGCTGCGACGGTGGTAAAAGCCCAAAGCGCGCAAGCCGCCCAGTTCTTCACCGCCACCGGCACGACCCGGCCCGCCGTGCAGGGATTGGGGCATGACGTTGCCGTGCCCGGTGTGCAAGGCAGCCACATCGGGCGAGATCACGTGCACGCGTCCATGGCTGTCGGCCAGTTCCACGGCTGCGGCACCCAATGCCGCAGGTTCGTTGCCATAGATTGAAGCGACCAGAGAACCTTCTCCGCGGCGAACCAGCTCGTAAGCCTGATTCAAATCTTTGTAGGGCAGCAAGGTCGCCACCGGGCCGAACACTTCCGTGTCGTGGAACACCTGTTGGTTGGCATCGCGGCTACCCAATAAGGTGGGGCCCACACAGCAGCTGATGGCCGCATCGGCGTCGATCAATGCGTGGCTGGCGCCATCGTGCAAGACTTGGGCATGCGCTTTGAGCTGCGCCAGGCCTTGCTGCACGGCGTGCAACTGGCTGCGGCTCACCAAAGCGCCCATGCGCACCGATTCATTTCGGGGATTGCCCACCGTGGTTTTGGCCAGACGGGCCGAGATGGCTTGCGCGCAGTCATCAAAGAGCGCTTCGGGCACGAAGATGCGGCGAATCGCCGTGCACTTCTGACCCGACTTCACGGTCATCTCCCGAGCGACCTCTTTAGCGAGCAAATCAAACGACTCGCTGCCAGCGGCCTGGCCCGGCAGCAAGAGCGCTGAATTCACGCTGTCCGCCTCGATGTTCACGCGCACCGAACGCTGGGCCACCAGCGGGTGCGAACGGATGACACCTGCCGTGTCGGCCGAGCCGGTGAATGAGAGCACATCAAAGGGCGTCAGCGCATCGAGCAAGCCGGCCGAGCTGCCGCACACCACCGACAAGGCCCCGACAGGCAAGACGCCGGCGTTCACCACATCGGCCACCATGTGCTGGGTCAGCCACGCAGTGGGGGTGCCGGGTTTGATCACCACCGGCACGCCCGAGAGCAAGGCCGGCGCAGCTTTCTCCCACAAGCCCCAGCTGGGGAAATTGAAGGCATTGATGAACAAGGCCAAACCGCGGTTAGGTACCAGAATATGTTGCGACTGGAACAAGGGGTCTTTGCCCAAACGGGCGGCCTCGCCGTCGATCAGAAATTTGCGCTCACCCAGCGACTCGCCCAGCTTGGCGTAAGTGCTCAAGGTGAAGATGCCGCCATCGATGTCCACCGCTGAATCGTTTTTAACGGTGCCGCTGTTGGCGGTGGCGATCTCGTAGTAACGGTCGCGGTTGGCTTGCAAGACCTTAACCACCTGCGCGAGCATGGCGGCGCGCTGGGCGTACGTCATGGCGCGCAGCGCGTTGCCGCCGGTCTCGCGGGCAAACGCAAAGCCTTTTTTCAAATCCAATCCGGTGGCATCCACCCGCACCAGCTCTGTACCCAACACCGGGTCGAACAACACCGTTCCCTGTCCGGTACCGGTGTGCCACTGCCCACCCAAATAATTTTGCAGAAGTTGTGTCGTGCTCATAGGAAGACCTTTTCAATGGAATGAATTCAAACTTGCCCCTCGGGCTGCTCAGACCAACTTTTAACGCTTCTTCAGACTGTCATGCGTTTTTGGGCTTGCGCGTTTTGGCAATATGCATTATTGTGCACGAACGAAGCATAGCTTTGACTTGATCGCCGGTCAAGCACTATATTTCATGATTCAGGGTAAATCCTGATCTACACCATGCCAGAGCACTCCGAAAAACCCGCGCCTGAAGCGCAAACCGAGCAGACAGAACGTCACCAAGCACTGATCGCCTTGGGCGAGCGGGTGCGCAGTTTGCGGGCGCGTCGGGGCATTGCCCGCAAGTCGGTAGCGCAAGCCGCCAAAGTCTCCGAGCGGCATTTGGCCAACCTGGAGTTGGGGACGGGCAACGCCTCGTTTTTGATCCTGCAACATGTGGCCGCCGCTTTGAACTGCTCGATGGCCGAGCTAATTGGCGACGAAACCACGCAAAGCCCGGAATGGCTCCTGATCCGTGAGCTCCTGATCGGGCGTGATGAAGACACCTTACGCCGCGCACGCACGGCCATCGTGGCCGCGCTCAAAGGCGGCGTTACCGGCAAGGCACTTGGGGCCAGTTGGCCTCGAATTGCCCTTGTCGGTCTGCGCGGTGCCGGCAAATCCACACTGGGACAAATGCTGGCAGATGACCTGGGCTTCCCCTTCATCGAACTGAGCCGTGAAATCGAAAAATTTGCCGGTTGCAGCATCTCTGAAATTCAAGGCTTGTACGGCATGAACGCCTACCGGCGCTACGAGCGACGGGCGTTGGAAGAGGCGCTTCAGATCTACCCGGAAGTGGTGATTGCCACCCCGGGCGGCCTGGTCTCCGACCCGGCCACCTTCAACCTCTTGCTGGACCACTGCACCACCGTGTGGCTGCAAGCCAATCCCGAGGACCATATGCAGCGCGTGGCTGCGCAAGGCGATTTGCGCCCCATGGCCGCCAACCCACAGGCTATGAGTGACCTGCGCCAAATTCTGGCCGGCCGTTCCGCGTTTTATTCCAAGTCGGATATGCGCTTGGACACCAGCGCACAAGATTTGCCCCAAACCTTTGACGCGCTGCGCAACATGGTCAGGCAACACCTTCAACTGCCGGATTGATAAGTTGGACTTAACAAGGCGGACTTGACAAGGTCAAAAACTGCACTATAATTCACATCATTCTTTTATTGTGCATTATTTTTCAGCTTAACTTTGGAGTTCAACATGTCCTCAGCACCACGGGTCAGCTACCAAACCAGCCCTTCGCAGTACAAGCACTGGAAACTCAGTTGTGACGGTGCTGTGGCCACCTTGGCCGTGGACATTGATGAAAACGGCGGTCTGGTCCCCGGCTACAAACTTAAGCTCAACAGCTATGACCTGGGCGTGGACATTGAGTTGAACGACGCCATGAACCGCATCCGCTTCGAACACCCTGAAGTGCGCACCGTGGTTCTGACCAGCCTGAAAGACAAGGTGTTCTGCTCCGGCGCCAACATCTTCATGCTGGGTGTCTCCAGCCACGGCTGGAAAGTGAATTTCTGCAAGTTCACGAATGAGACCCGTAACGGTTTTGAAGACTCGTCCAAACACAGCGGCCTGAAATTTCTGGCCGCCGTCAACGGCGCCTGCGCCGGTGGTGGCTACGAACTCGCCCTGGCCTGTGACGAGATCATCCTGGTGGACGACCGCTCCAGCGCGGTGAGCCTGCCCGAAGTGCCGCTCTTGGGCGTGCTGCCCGGCACCGGTGGCCTGACCCGCGTGACCGACAAGCGCCATGTGCGCCATGATCTGGCCGACATTTTCTGCACCACCGCCGAGGGCGTGCGCGGTCAGAAAGCCAAGGACTGGCGTCTGGTGGACGACATCGCCAAGCCGGCGGTGTTTGCACAAAAAGTGCGTGAGCGCGCCGAGCAGCTCGCGGCCCAAAGCGACCGCCCGGCCAACGGCAAAGGCGTGACCCTCAACCCGCTGAACCGCCGCGAAGAAGCCGATGCCCTGCACTACAACCATGTGCGCATCACCATCGACCGCGCCAAGCGCACGGCCACCTACTTGGTCAAAGGTCCGCAAGGCGCGCAACCCACCGACATCGCCGGCATTGAAGCGCTGGGCGATGCCTGGTACCCGCTGGCATTGGCCCGCGAACTGGACGACGCTATTTTGTCCATGCGCACCAACGAACTCGACATCGGCACTTGGCTGATCACGACACAAGGTGAGGTGGCCTCGGTGCTGGCCATGGACGCCACGCTTTTGGCCCACAAAGACCACTGGCTGGTGCGCGAGACGATCGGCATGCTGCGCCGAACCTTCAGCCGTCTGGATGTGTCTTCGCGCAGCTTGTTTGCCCTGATCGAGTCCGGCTCCTGCTTTGCCGGCACCTTCCTGGAACTGGCCCTGGCGTGCGACCGCAGCTACCACTTGGCACTGCCCGATGACGCCGATAAAGCACCCCAGATCGTCGTGTCCGATGCCAATTTCGGCCTGTACCCGATGATCACCACCCAAAGCCGTCTGGGCCGCCGTTTCTATGACGAAGTACCCGCGCTGGACGCGGTGCGCGCCAAGGCCGGTCAGTTGCTGGACGCCGACGCCGCTTTTGCGCTGGGTCTGGTGACCTCCAACCCGGACGACATTGACTGGGCCGATGAAGTGCGCATCGCCGTGGAAGAGCGCGTGGCCATGTCCCCCGATGCCTTGACCGGCATGGAAGCCAACCTGCGCTTTAACAGCGTGGAGAACATGTTCACCCGCATCTTTGGCCGCCTCACCGCCTGGCAGAACTGGATTTTCCAGCGCCCCAACGCGGTCGGCGAGATGGGCGCGCTCAAGGTTTATGGCAAGGGCAACAAAGCTGCCTTTGACTGGAACCGCGTCTGACCTCAACCCGTTTTAGATTCCATTGACTTTCACATTCCATCCCTAGGAGTTTTTATGTCCAGCATCGATTACAGCGAACTCATTCCCAACAACGTCAATTTGGCCGAAGACCGTACCCTCAAGCGGGCACTGGAACAATGGCAACCCAACTACCTGAACTGGTGGCAAGACATGGGCCCGGACGGCTCGCACGGCTTTGATGTGTACCTGCGCACCGCGGTCAGCGTGGACCCGCAAGGCTGGGCTCAGTTTGACCACGTCAAGATGCCCGATTACCGCTGGGGTATTTTTCTCAATCCCGCTGAGCAAGACCGCAAGATCCATTTTGGCGACCACAAGGGCGAAGCCGCCTGGCAAGACGTGCCTGGCGAATACCGCGCTAACCTGCGCCGCATCATCGTCACGCAAGGCGACACCGAACCCGCGTCGGTGGAACAGCAGCGCCATTTAGGCCTGACCGCTCCGAGCCAGTACGACCTGCGCAACCTCTTTCAAGTGAATGTGGAAGAAGGACGTCACCTGTGGGCCATGGTGTATCTGCTGCACAAATACTTCGGCCGTGATGGCCGCGAAGAAGGCGATGCGCTCTTGGAGCGTCGCAGCGGTCAGGGTGACAACCCCCGTATTCTGGAAGCCTTCAATGAGCCGACGCCCGACTGGTTGTCGTTCTTCATGTTCACCTACTTCACCGACCGTGACGGCAAGTTCCAGTTGTGCGCCCTGGCCGAGTCCAGCTTCGACCCGCTGGCCCGCACCACCAAGTTCATGCTGACCGAGGAGGCGCACCACATGTTTGTGGGTGAGTCCGGCGTGTCGCGCGTGATCCAGCGCACCTGCCAAATGATGAACGAGCTCAAAACCGACGATCCGGCCAAGTTGCGTGCCGCCGGTGTGATCGACCTGCTCACCATCCAGCGCTACCTGAACTTCCACTTCAGTGTGACCATTGACCTGTTTGGCGCTGACGAGTCCAGCAACGCCGCCACCTTCTACAACACCGGCCTCAAAGGCCGTTATGAAGAAGGCAAGCGCAACGATGACCACCTGCTCAAAGGCCAGCACTACAAAGTGCTGCACGTGCAAAACGGCCAATTGTTGGAAAAAGAAGTCCCGATGCTCAATGCGCTCAATGAAGTGCTGCGCGACGACTACATCAAGGACTCCGTCGGTGGCGTGGAGCGCTGGAACAAAGTGATCGAGAAAAACGGCATTCCCTTCCGTTTGAGCGTGCCGCACAAGGCTTTCCACCGCAACATCGGCGCGCTGGCCGGCGTGAAAGTCTCGCCGGATGGTCGCGTGGTGTCCGATGCCGAATGGAAAGCCAAAGTGAACGACTGGCTGCCCAGCGCCGAAGACCGCGTGTTTGTGGCCAGCCTCATGGGCCGTGTCACCGACACGGGCAAATTTGCCAACTGGATTGCACCGCCCGTCATCGGCATCAACCGTCAGCCGGTGGATTTCGAGTACGTGCGTTTCAATTAAGCTCGAGCCCTTTGCCACCAACGATTCCTGACCATGAGCGACACCGCCGTCATCCAGCAACATTTGATCGACCCCGAGATCTGCATCCGGTGCAACACCTGCGAGGCCACCTGCCCCGTGGGAGCCATCACGCACGACTCGAACAACTATGTGGTGGACGTCGACAAATGCAATCTGTGCATGGCGTGTGTACCGCCCTGCCCCACGGGCTCCATCGACAACTGGCGCACCATCGTGCGCGCCGGTGCGTATTCGGTGCAAGCCCAGTTGGGGTGGGAATCGTTGCCGGCAGAGCTCAGTCCTGAGGAAATATCAGCCTTGTGCGGCGCAGGCGACACAGCGAGCGCTGAAGCAACGACGCGCCAAGCATCGCCAACCAGCGCTGCCCAGAACACGCTGGGGACAGGCACTGCGGACATCGTTCAAAGCGCTCAGCTCGGTTCAACATTGCCGCCATGGTCGGCGGCGCATCCCTTCACCAACCTGTACGGCCCCAAGGCCCCAGAGAAGTTCATCACCGCCACGGTGGCGGGCAATGTGCGGGTGACGCAGGTGGGACGTGACTACGACACCCACCACATCGTGCTGGATTTCGCACAGCAGCCGTTCCCCGTGCTGGAAGGCCAGTCTATCGGCATCCTGCCCCCGGGCAGCGACGCGCAGGGCCGTGTGCACCATGCACGCCAGTACTCGATTGCCAGCCCACGCAATGGCGAGCGCCCGGGCTACAACAATATTTCGCTGACCGTCAAACGCGTGCTGGAAGACCACCAGGGTCAAGCGGTGCGCGGTGTGGCCAGCAACTACCTATGCGACTTGAAGGTCGGCGACACGGTTCAGGTGATCGGGCCGTTTGGCACCAGTTTCCTGATGCCCAACCATCCGCGCTCCAACATCGTGATGATTTGCACCGGTACCGGCAGTGCGCCCATGCGCGCCATGACCGAGTGGCGCCGGCGTCTTCGTCAGTCGGGCAAGTTCGAGGGCGGCAAGTTGATGCTGTTCTTCGGCGCCCGTACCCGTGAAGAACTGCCCTACTTCGGCCCCTTGCAAAACCTGCCCAAAGATTTCATCGACCTGAACTTTGCGTTCTCGCGTGACAAGACGCAAACCAAGCGCTATGTGCAAGACCTGCTGCGCGAGCGCGCCACCGATGTGGCGCCCTTGCTGGCTGACCCCAACACCTACTTCTATGTGTGCGGCTTAAAGAGCATGGAAGAAGGCGTGGTGCTGGCCTTGCGCGATGTGGCGGTGCAGGCCGGCTTGAATTGGGACGCGGTCAGCCACGCGCTCAAAACCAACGGCCGCTTGCACCTGGAAACTTACTGAGGACCATCGCCCAAGCCCGGCAGGCTTGGACGCCTTCGGTCTTGCGCCGTGTACCTTCAGACCTTGAGTTTGAACGGTGTGAAGTTGGTGTGGTAGTCGAAGTGGTCTTCCTGCTCTTTACGCTTAAGCCAGGCCACCACCCAGTAAGTCAGGGGCGTGGCCACCACTTCCCAGCCGGTTTTCAAAAAGTACTGCGCCACCGCTACATGCACGACCTGTTCGGTCGGCCAGATGCCGTAAAACGCAATCACATAGAACAAGCCGGAATCCACCAGTTCACCCACAGCGGTCGAGCCGATGGTGCGTACCCACAGGTGACGACCTTGGGTGAAAATTTTAAGCTTGGCCAGCACATAGCTGTTGACCAGGCTGCCTGACCAGAATGCCAGGATAGAACCCAGCACGATGCGCCAGGTGTTGCCAAACACGATCTCCAAGCCGCCCTGCAAAGCACTGTTGAAGTCGCCCGGTGCGGTGGGCATGCTGATGACCACCATGGACATGAAGGCCGCAAACACAATCGCCCCGAAGCCGCACCACACGGCACGCCGATCATGGGCGTAGCCGTAAACCTCGGTCAGGATGTCACCGAACAGGTAAGAAATCGGGAAGAACAAGACGCCGGCACCAAACACCACGGTGCCAAAAAACGGCAACTCCATTTGCGCCGCCTTGGCAGCACCAATCAGGTTAGAACACAAGAGCACCGTGACAAAAGCCACCACGATGAAGTCGTAGTAACGGTAGGTGCGGTGCTGGGTGTTCTGTGTCATGGTGAGTGGATGCTGGCGATGAGAGTTAAGACTTAGCGACTTGGCACAAAGCCAAGGATCGACACCTTAGCAGATACCGGCGCTCGTTGCGCAGCAATTGGGCAGACCCTTGCGACTAGTGGGCCAACAGCGCTTGCATCCACCGCCAGATGTTCGCGAAGATCGCTTCCCGGTTGAGTTCATTGAAGTTCTCGTGGTAGTTGTCTGGGTAATGTTCCAGCGTTCGCAACGGGGCGGGTACCGTGGACAACAAGGCCAGCGAAGCTTGCGCATTGGCCAGCTTGTCGTTGCCGGCGACCACGGCAAACAAGGGGTGTTTCCAAGCGGCCAAACCGCCAGCAAGCTTGGCCTGCGCTTTGAGCAAACCCGACGCGAAGCGAAAACTCGCCTCGGAGGCACGCAGCTGGTCTTTCTCATCTTGGGCATGTCGCTCGGCAATCCGCGTGTCATGCGTGAGGTGGGTGGAGATGTCATCCATCGGCACTTTGGCTTTGGGCACCAGCGCCGCCAATACGCCCGACAATGCCAGCAAGATCTTGGGCACTTTCACGGCATTGACAAAATAAGGCGAGGACAAAATCACACCCTTAATTTGCGGTTCGTGCGCGAAGACGCCGAGCTCCAGATGCGTGGCGATCAAGGCACCCATGGAGTGACCCATCACGAAAATCGGCAAGCCTGGATAACGGGCCTTGACCCAAGCCAAAAA
>CANGMW010000044.1 GCA_947454695.1 Comamonadaceae bacterium
GACTGGTGGTGTAAAAATCGTGCGCTTGTGTCGGGCCTAGTGGTCGGTAGGCGCATTATTGACGCGCCTTGTGAAGTCTGAACCGTTTTCCCTGAGCCTGTCGAAGGGCTTCGACAAGCTCAGCCCGAACGGGTAGGGGTTCAGCACAAGACCGAATCGCTAGCGTAGCCGCAGGGCATTGCATTTGATGCGTCTGGCGCGCGTCTTTAGGCGACGCGGTTGAGCTGTTGGATCACTGCGCTGGCTTCACGCGTCATGCGTTCAATCACCTCGGCTGCGCCGGGCAAGTCATGCAGCAA
The DNA here is from genome assembly GCA_947454695.1 of Comamonadaceae bacterium. GTDB lineage: Bacteria > Pseudomonadota > Gammaproteobacteria > Burkholderiales > Burkholderiaceae_C > CANGMW01. Next base: position 300 of record CANGMW010000044.1, read on the forward strand.
ACCCACGGCCTCGCCCACCGTGGCGTGGGCTCGCGTGAAGTCGCCGGCCTTCACGCCTGCGTCATAGTCCGCGCGGGCGGCGTCGGGGTTGCTGCGTAGCGCGTCAAGGCGGTCTTCCCACGCCCGGTGCAAGTCATTGCGAATAGCGCGAAAGTCATAAGGCGCGGGCCAGTTCTTGCGCCGCAAAATATCAAACACTTCGGTGCGGGCCGTGTCGTCGCCGTTAGTACGCAGTGATTGTTGCCGCGCACCCATGGGCGCCAAACTCTCCTGCGTGGCCCACAAGCGCGTGCCCACCAGCGCACCGTCGGCCCCCAGCGCGAGGGCTGCGGCCAGGCCCCGGCCGTCGGCAATGCCGCCTGCGGCCAGCAGCAAGACCTGTGGCGCGTGTTGCGCCAACCAGTCGGCCACTTCGGGCACCAGCGTCAGTGTGGCGCGACCGTTGAGTGCATTCATCCCGTGGCCGCCCGCCTCACCCCCTTGCGCCACGATCACCTGCGCGCCGGCCTCAATGGCTTGGGCCAGTTGGTCCAGGCGTTGAATCTGGCAGATCAGTTGGGCGCCGCTGCGTGCAATGCGTGGTGCGTAGGTGCGTGCGTCGCCGAAGGACAACATCACCGCGCGCGGGCGCTCAGCAGGACTCAAGTCCAACACCCAGTCCAGCGCCGAGGCGTTCTCGTCCAGTTTCCAGGTGATGAAGCCCACACCTAAACGCGCCAGCGTTGGCGCATCGCCGGCGCACAAACGCAGCGCTTCTTGGTATTCACGTTGGGTCCAGGTCAGGTCGGCGTAGCCGCCACCGACCAAGCCCAGTGCGCCCGCGCGGGCACAGGCCGCGGCCAGCGCGCCGCCACTGGCCAGGGCCATGGGGGCGAGGACTAGAGGGTGATGGAGTTGAAATTGACGGGTCAAGCGTGTGTGCATGGGTCTATTTTGCCTGCACGCTGCACGCTCCTTGGCGCACAAAAAAAAGCCACCGTTGCGGGTGGCTTTGTGAATGCCTTCCATGAGAAGACGTCGTTGGATTCTTAATTCATTGAACTTGTTGGATTAAAAAATTGTCTTGATGAACACTGTGACAGCAGTGAGGGTGACTTTAACGGAACCAGCCCGCACGAGGCAAGTTTCCACTCCCTAAAAGTGTTACAAAACCAAGGATAAAAGTAAGTTCGTGAAATAGTTCACAGATTACCTGGGGTGCACTTTGGCGGCCAGCCACACCAGGATCAGCACCGGCAGCCCCAGGCAAGCGGTCGCCACAAAGAAATGGCCGTAGCCGAAATTGTCCACATACACGCCCGAATAGCCGGCCAGCCACTTGGGCGCGAGCAGCATCATGGAGCTGAACAGCGCGTACTGGGTGGCTGAGTAGTTCACATGGGTAAGGCTGGACAAGTAAGCGATGAACGCCGCTGACGCGATGCCGCTGGAGAGGTTGTCCGCCGAGATGACCGCCACCAACGCATGGAGGTCGTGGCCGCGTGTGCCCAGCCAGGCAAACAGCAGGTTGCTGGCGGCGCTGAGCACTGCGCCCAGCATCAGCACCCGCATCACGCCCAGGCGCATGGACAGCACGCCGCCCACAAAGGCGCCGACCAGCGTCATGATCACGCCAAATATTTTCGTGACCGCGGCCACCTCGTCCTTCGTGTAGCCCATGTCCACATAAAACGGGTTGGCCATGATGCCCATCACCACATCGCTGATACGGTAGACCGCGATCAAGGCCAGAATCAACCCGGCCTGCCAGCCGTAGCGGTGCAAAAATTCTGCAAACGGCTCCACCAGTGCGCCATGCAGCCAGGCGATCGCATGGCGTGCGGGCGGCAATTCATGACGCGCCGGTTCGCGCGAGAGCAGCACGGTGAGCATGCCCACCGCCATGCTGGCGGCCATTACCAGGTAGGCGGTTTGCCACGCGTTGTGTTGGTAGGGGCCAAGGCCAGCCACCTCGGCGCGCGCGGCCAGCCACAGCACACCCGCACCGGCCCAGATCATGGCCAGCCGGTATCCGGTCTGGTAGGCCGCGGCCAGCGCCGCTTGCCGTTCGGTGCCGGCCGATTCAATGCGAAACGCGTCCAGCGCAATGTCTTGTGTGGCCGAGCCGAAAGCCACAGCCAGCGCGCACCACACCATCGCGTGCAAGTCCTGTTGCGGGTCGGTGAAGGCCATGCCCACCAGCCCCGTCACGATGGCGGTTTGTGCCAGCAAGAGCCAGCTGCGACGCAAACCCAAGGCCCGCGTGAGCACTGGCAGCGACAAGCGGTCCACCAGCGGCGCCCACAGCCACTTGAAGGCATAAGCCAGTCCGATCCAGCTCAAAAAACCAATCGTGCTGCGCTCAATGCCGGCTTCGCGCAGCCAAAAGCTCAGCGTGCCCAGCACCAGCAACAAAGGCAGTCCGGCCGAAAACCCCAGCGTGAGCATGCGCAAGGTGGCCGGCTCCAGATACACCTTGAGCGTGGTGCCCCAGGACGGTTTGGAGGGGGCGACTTGGGAGGCGGGGACGGGCTTGATTTCCCGTGCTTTGGAGTCACTTGAGTGCATGCGGGAATAATACGCGCTGACCATGCTCACCACTTCAAGACGACTCTTTCAACGCCACCCACTGACGACGCATCTCGCGATCGCGCGACCAGCGGGTGTTGGCCTTCGTGACCTGCGTGATTTTTTATGGGCGCTCCTGGCCGTGTGTTTGGCGATGGGCGTGGCCGCGCCGCTCGCCTGGGCGCGCGAAGGGGTGGACGTGGGCCAAACATCGGCCTTCAGCAAACTGGTGCCCGCGGACGATGTCGAGTATTCGGCCCGACAGCAGTACGGGCAATTGCTGGCCCAAGCGCATCAAAAAAATGCGCTGGCTGCGCAGGAACATCCGCAACTGCAACGCCTGCGTGCGATTGCGCGGCGCATCATCCCTCAAGCCTTGCCTTGGAACCCGCGCGCCAAAGACTGGAAGTGGGAGGTCAACCTGATCGGCTCCAACCAGATCAATGCGTTTTGCATGCCGGGCGGCAAGATCGCTTTCTACACCGGCATCCTCAGCAACCTGCACCTGAGCGACGACGAAGTCGCCATGGTCATGGGTCATGAAATGGCACACGCCCTGCGCGAACACGCGCGCGAGCGCATGGGCAAGAGCGCTGTCACCCAAGGGGTGGCGCGTGTCGGCGGGGCTTTGGCCGCCAGTTTTTTTGGCATTGACCCGCGCGTGACCGACAGCTTGGCGCGCGGTGGTGCGAATTTGCTCACGCTGGAGTTCAGCCGCGAGGACGAGTCAGAGGCCGATCTGGTGGGCATGGAGTTGGCCGCCCGCGCCGGCTTTGATCCGCGGGCTGGCGTGACGCTGTGGCAAAAGATGAGTGCGGCCAGCAAAGGCGCGCCACCGCAGTGGCTCTCGACCCATCCGTCGGGCAAGACCCGCATCGCGCAAATTCAGGCCAATTTGCCCAAGGTCCTGCCGCTCTATGAGCGTGCTTCACGCTAAGCAAAGCGCCGGCGTGGCGGGTTCAGGCAAGCTGTCCGCTGGAGACAGCACAGACAGCACAAATAAAACAGACAGCGCCGGTGAAGCGCAGGGCGGTTGAGGGCAGCTCAGGTGCCGCCTACATAAGGATTGCTTTGGCGCTCGCGCCCGAAGGTGCTTTCCGGGCCGTGGCCGGGGATGAACACCGTGTCGTTGCCCATGGGCCACAGCCGTTGGGTGATGCTGGCAATCAAATCGGCGTGGTTGCCTTGCGGGAAATCGGTGCGGCCGATCGAACCGGCAAACAGCACATCGCCCACAAAGGCGCGTTGAATGTCCGGCGAATAAAACACCACATGCCCCGGCGTGTGGCCCGGGCAATGCCGAACCTTGAGCGTGCAGTGGCCCAGGCTCACCGTGTCGCCGTCGTGCAGCCAGCGCGTGGGCGTGAAGCTGTCGGCGTGCCCAAAGCCAAACCGCTGACCTTGCTCAGGCAGCCCGTCAATCCAGAACTGGTCACCCGGGTGCGGTCCGATGATGGGCAGCGCCCGTGTTTTGGACAGCTCGGCCACGCCGCCGGCATGGTCAATGTGCGCGTGCGTGACCCAGATCTGCTCCAGCGTCACACCCAAGGTTTTTACCGCGGCCAGCAAGACGTCCAGATCGCCACCGGGGTCGATGACGGCGGCTTTCATCGTTTCATCGCACCAGACGATGGAACAGTTTTGTTCAAAGGGGGTAACGGGGATGGTTTCGTAGCGCAGCATGGGCACAGTCTAATAGTTTGTCGCTGCCTGCCAATCAGGCCGCAACAGGAGAACAAAGTTCGACCAGCGTTCCGTCAGGACAGCGCACATAAGAAACGGTTTGTCCCCAAGGCTTGACTTGCGGTTCTTTAACGGACACGGCACCCTCAGCAATGGCTTTGACATGGGCTGCGGCCACGTTGTCTGTTACCAGCGCAATCTCCATGCCCAATGGTTCAGCGGATTGACTGGCTTTGACGTAACCGCCGGGCAAATTCGATGCCCCAAGCGCATGGGTCGCAAAGGCCAGCGCAGTCGCCCCGGTGTCCATTTCGCCGTAGCCTGACGCGTGCACGAAGCGACGCTTTAACCCAAATGCCTTTTCAAAGAAAGTGACAGACGCCAGCACGTCAGGCACATAAACAATGGTGTATCCGAACTTCATGACGTGCTCCTCTTGTCAGATGCCAAATCGGCTTTGCCCTTTGCAGTGAATGTCCACCAAGGCAGCGACTCTCCGGTCGCCAGGAAGTGTTGCACGGCGAGCAGGGTGTAGTAGACACACGGGTCATGTCGGTGCCCCATGACGGACTTCAAGTCGCCGAAAATTTTCAGCGCATGGTCGCCCTTTAAATCATGCGGCGAACGCACACCAATGGCCATCAAGTCGCGGGCAATGGCCGGCCCTATATGGGGCAAATCGGTCAGCTTTGTGCGCATGGGGTGTGGGTGCGGTTCACTAAAAACTCATGCGGGTCGAATGCGCGCTTCTTGGGCGCAGCATGCAAGCCATGATGGACTGACAAGCACCTCAAGCCCTGTGAAGGCTTGCGCCGTTCGCAGGCTTGAGGGCCGTGCGTCCTCAGGCTTTTTGAGTTGCAGCGTCGGAGGTGGTGGCCTCATCGGCATAAGCGCGGCCACCGAACTTCAGGGCCGAGTGGGCGCGTTTGGACTGGAACAGCGGATAGAACATCTGGTGGTACCAGCGCTCATCGCCAAACAGTTGGTCATCGCGCAGACCCACCTGGGCCGGGTAATGGCGGGTGATCAGCGCCGAGCCAAACAAGATGTCCCAGAAAAACAGCAGGTTGCCGTAATTGCCTTTGTAGTGGCCGATGCCGTCCGCGTTGGTGATGGCATGGTGGGCCCAGTGCGTGGCCGGTGTGGAGATGGTGCGCTCGAGCACCCACATCAGCGGGCGCAGCGCTGGGATGCGGTACAGCGGCTCGTCCCAGCGCCAGGCGCAGTGCGCGCCCAAAATGACGGCCAGTTTCACCACGATGTAGGCGCCGTATACCGCGCCAAAGCCCAGGTAAATCAGCACGCCGGCAATCCACAGCCCCGGCATCATCAGGTAGTAAAAGAAGTTGTTGCGGTAGGTCACGCGGATGCTCATGTACTGCGCCGAGTGATGCGCGCGGTGCAGCGGCCACATCAGCGGCGAATGCGACAGGCGGTGCCACCAGTACTGCGTCATGTCGTCGCCAATGAGCAAGATGCCCACCATCGCCCAGACCGGCAGGTGGGCCCAGGCGCCGCGCATCTCGGGCATCAGCCAGGCGCACAAAGCGTTGCTGCCCAGCAGCGCCAGCGGCTGCGAGATCGCCAACAGGCTCACGAACATGTACAGCTCAAGCTTGGTGTCGTTGGCGGTGGCGGTCACCGTGTTTTTATAACGGCGCGTCACCACCTCCATCAAGGCAAACCCCAGCATCACGGACAAGATCAGCAGGTTTTGTACTAAAGGATTCATACAGTTGGTCTCCTGTTGTTATTCAAGTTCAATCGCGCCGCAGCGGGGTCACTGGCGTGTCAAGCCGGCGGCATGGGCGTGGTGTTCAAAACGTAAGGGGAACATGATTCCCCACCGCATCAGCACCCAACGAAGCCCATGTTAAATCGAAGGCGTCGCTCAGCGTCTCAGGGTTCATACCCATGTCAGGGGACTGGCCACCCCTGGCGAATACTGAAAAGCCGGGGTCACATCAAAAATCAAACGCGTAGTCGATAGTGACGGGGGCATGGTCCGAGAACTTCACCTCTTTGAAAATAGCCGCTTGTTTGGCGTGTGCGGCCAGCGCCGGTGTGGCCAGGTGGTAATCGAGCCGCCAGCCCACGTTCTTGGCATAGGCCTGGCCACGGTTGCTCCACCAGGTGTAGGCGGCGTCGGTTGCATCAGGGTGCAGTTGGCGGTAGACGTCCACCACGCCGCCCTCATTGAGCAAGCGGGTCATCCAGGCGCGCTCCTCGGGCAGGAAGCCGGAATTTTTGAGATTGCCTTTCCAGTTCTTGAGGTCGATTTCCTGATGCGCGATGTTCACGTCGCCGCACAGCACGAACTCGCGCTCGGCCTTGAGTTGCATGAGGTGCGGGTAGATCTGATCCAGAAAACGGAACTTGGCCTGCTGCCGTTCTTCGCCCGAGGAGCCGCTGGGAAAGTAGCAGCTGATGAGCGAGAGTTTGCGTTGGGGGGTGTCAAAGCGCAGCTCCACATAGCGGCCCTCGGCATCAAATTCGGGGTTGCCAAAGCCCACGCGCACGTCGCTGGGGGCGTGGCGGGTGTAGATGCCCACTCCCGAGTAGCCTTTTTTCTCGGCAAAGTGAAAATGGCCCGACAGGCCGGACAACGCTTCGAACTTGCCCTGCACGTCAGGGGCCTGCGCCTTGACTTCCTGCACGCAAATACAATCAGGGCGCATCTGCTCCAGCCAGGCTTCCAGCCCTTTGCTGGTGGCCGAACGGATGCCGTTGAGGTTGAGGCTGCTTAATTTGAACAAGGAATTCCCCATGGTGGACGGTGTGGCAACAACAGGCACGCAAGACAAGCTGGCCCAGGATTTTGTGCAGTTCGCGCTCCAGTGCGGCGTGCTGCGCTTTGGCGAATTCAAGACCAAGGCCGGGCGTCTGTCGCCCTATTTTTTCAATGCCGGGCTGTTTGACGACGGCCAAAAACTCGGGCGCCTCGCAGAATTCTATGCGCGCCGCGTGCTGGCCTCCGGTATTGAGTTCGACATGATTTTCGGCCCGGCCTACAAAGGCATTCCGCTGGGCGCGGCCCTGGCGGTGGAGTTGGCGCGGCTGGGGCGCAATGTGCCGTTTGCCTACAACCGCAAGGAAGCCAAGGACCACGGCGAAGGCGGCACACTGGTCGGTGCGCCGCTCAAAGGGCGGGTGCTGATTGTGGATGACGTGATGAGCGCGGGCACGGCCGCGCGCGAGTCCATTGCACTCATCGAAGCCGCCGGCGCCAAGCCGCATGCGGTGGTGATTGCGTTGGACCGTCAGGAAATGGCCACCGAAAAGCAGGCCGATGGTGCGGTGAACGACGTGCCTTACAGCGCCGTGCAGTACGTGCGCAACCAGCTCGGCTTGCAGGTCTGCGCGATTGCCCAGCTCGCTGACCTGATGGATTACCTCAGCGCACAGGGTGGCGGCGAACTGCGCCAGCACCTGCCCAGCGTGGCCGCTTACCGCGACCGCTACGGCGTGTGAGCGTCAAGCCCCGAGCTTCTTTTTCAGTAGCTCGTTGACCTGCGCCGGGTTGGCTTTGCCTTTGCTGGCTTTCATGATCGGGCCCACCAGGCCGTTGAGCGCTTTGGTGTTGCCGGCTTTGAATTCTTCGACGTTCTTGGCGTTGGCGGCCAGCACCTCGTCGATGATTTTTTCCAGCTCGCCGCTGTCGTTCATCTGCTTGAGGCCTTTGGACTCGATTAGGTCGTCCACCACAGAGAGCGCCCCCGTGTCAGCTATCTGAGCGCCAGTTGCATTCCACAAGGCGTCAAACACTTCTTTGGCGGCGTTGTTGGAAATGGTGCTGTCGTGGATGCGGGTAATCAGTGCGGCCAAGCGGGCTGCACTGACGGGCACTTGATCCATGCCAATTTCATCCGCGTTAAGACGGCGCGACACCTCCCCCATCACCCAGTTGCTCACCAGTTTGGGCTGCTTGCATAGGGCCACGGCAGCTTCAAAATAAGCCGCCATCGCCTTGCTTTGGGTGAGTGTGGTGGCGTCGTATTCCGGCAGGCCGTAGTCACGCACAAAACGCTCGGCCATGACGCGCGGCAGCTCGGTCATCTCGGCGCGCACGCGCTCCACCCACTCGGGTGCAATCACCAACGGCGGCAGGTCAGGGTCGGGGAAGTAGCGGTAGTCGGCCGCGTCTTCCTTGGTGCGCATGGAACGGGTCTCGCCGGTGTCGGGGTCGAACAACACGGTCGCTTGCTGGATGGCGTGGCCATCCTCAATCTGGTCGATCTGCCAGCGCACCTCGTAGTCGATGGCCTGCTGCATGAACTTGAAGCTGTTGAGGTTCTTGATCTCGCGCCGTGTGCCGAGTTCTCCCCCGGGCTTGCGCACCGAGACGTTGGCATCGCAGCGGAAAGAGCCCTCTTGCATATTGCCGTCGCAAATGCCAATCCAGGTCACGATCTTGTGCAGTTCTTTGGCGTAGGCCACGGCCTCTTCGCTGGAGCGCATGTCGGGTTCGGTGACGATTTCCAGGAGCGGCGTGCCGGCGCGGTTGAGGTCAATGCCGCTTTGGCCAATGAAATCTTCATGCAGGGATTTGCCCGCGTCTTCTTCCAAGTGGGCACGCACCAAGCGCACGGTTTTCTTCTCGTCGCCGAGGAAGAATTCCACCTGACCGCCTTGCACCACTGGAATTTCAAACTGGCTGATCTGGTAGCCCTTGGGCAGGTCGGGGTAGAAATAGTTCTTGCGCGCAAAAATGCTGCGTGGCGCGATGTGCGAGCCAATGGCCAGGCCGAACTGGATGGCGCGCTCGACCGCGCCTTTGTTCATCACCGGCAGGGTGCCGGGCAGGCCGAGGTCCACCGCGCAGGCCTGGGTGTTGGGCTCGGCGCCAAAGGCGGTCGGTGCACGGCTGAAAATTTTGCTTTGCGTAGAGAGCTGGGCATGGGTTTCAAAGCCGATGACGACTTCATAGCCCTGAACGAGTTTGGCGGTGCTCATGCGGTGCCCTCCGGTCGGGCGGTATGGAATTCGGGATGGGCCACTTGGAACTGGTGGGCGGCGTTGAGCAAGCGCGCCTCCGACAGGTAGTTGCCGATGAGCTGCATGCCCACCGGCATACCGCCTTCTCCAAAACCTACCGGCAGGCTCATGCCGGGCAGGCCGGCGAGTGAGGCCGGCAGGGTGAAAATGTCGGCCAAATAATTGGCCACCGGGTCGTCGGATTTTTCGCCGAGTTTCCAGGCCACGGTCGGGGCCACCGGGCCGGCGATGAGGTCACAGCTTTGGAAGGCCTGCTGGAAATCGTCAGCAATCATGCGACGAATTTTTTGCGCCTGCAGGTAGTAGGCGTCGTAGTAGCCGTGCGAGAGCACATAGGCGCCGATCATGATGCGGCGTTTGACCTCGTCGCCAAAGCCTTGCGCACGGGTTTTTTTGTACATGTCCACCAGGTCGGTGTAGTCCTTGGCGCGGTGGCCGAATTTCACGCCATCAAAACGGCTCAGGTTGGAGCTGGCTTCAGCCGGGGCAATGATGTAGTACACCGGGATGGAGAGTTCGGTGCGCGGCAAAGAGATGGGCACCAGCTGGGCGCCCAAAGCTTCGTAGCGGGTCAGGGCCGCATCCACGGCGGCGCGCACATCGGCCGACAAGCCTTCGCCAAAAAACTCTTTGGGGATGCCGATGCGCAGGCCCTTGAGTTGGGCGTTCAGCGACGCCGAGAAGTCCTCAGCCGGCGTGTCCAGCGAGGTCGAGTCGCGGTCCGGATCAGGTCCGCACATGGCTGAGAGCAGCAGCGCGCAGTCTTCGGCGCTGCGTGCCATGGGGCCGGCCTGGTCCAGGCTGGAGGCGTAGGCAATCATGCCGTAGCGGCTGGCGCGGCCATAGGTGGGTTTGATGCCGGTGATGCCACAAAACGCAGCGGGCTGGCGGATGGAGCCGCCGGTGTCGGTGCCGGTGGCCGCCGGTGCTAAACACGCAGCCACAGCGGCGGCGCTACCGCCGGAGGAGCCGCCCGGCACGCGGGAAGTGTTCCAGGGGTTGCGCACCGGCTCAGGCGTGTCATAGCCGATGGGGGCGATGGCGGAGTTTTCGTTGCTCGAACCCATGGCGAACTCGTCGCAGTTGACTTTGCCCAAAGTAACCATGCCTGCACCCGCTGCTGCGGCAGCGGGGCCGCTAGGCACGCCATGGCCCACACCGGCACCCATGCGGGCCACCACGGTGGCGTCAAACGGTGAGCGGTAGCCCTTGAGCATGCGCGAGCCGGCGGTGGTGGCGAAGTCGCGGGTGACAAAGATGTCCTTGTGCGCAATCGGCACGCCGGCCAGAGGCCCGGCGGTGCCGGCAGCGAGGGCGGCATCGGCAGCACGGGCTTGGGCCAACGTGGCCTCGGCGTTGAGGTCCACAAAGGCGCCCAGCGCCTTGTGCGCATCGATGCGCTGCAGAAAATGCTGCGCTGTTTCGACGGCAGAGACTTGCTTATTTCGAAGCGCGAGTGCCAGTTCGGCCACGCTCATGTTGTGAAGTTCGGGGTGGGCCATGGTCATTTGCTCACTCAATCACTTTGGGGACGAGGAACAGGCCGCGCTCCACGGCGGGCGCGCTGTGCTGGTTGGCTTCGCGTTGGTTGGCCTCACTGGCCACGTCCTCGCGCAGTCGCAGGGCAAAGTCGGGCAGGGCCACCACCGGGTGGGCCAGGGGCACGATGCCTTCGGTATTGACTTGGCGCATTTGTTCGACGATGGCAAAAAAGTCGTTGATTTGGCCCCGCATGCGTTCGCTCTCGTCGGGGGCGAGTTCAAGACGGGCCAGGTTGGCGATGCGAGAAATATCGGCAGAAGTCAGTGACATGGCGGGTGATGTGTTGAAACCGGCGGTAAAGCCTCTCTGTTTTCGAGACAAACAGGCATTAATTCACAGGGGATGGGGTATTATCCCGTCTTTAGGCGCCAAATCGGTCTTGGAGGGATTTAGGCGCTTTATTTTGGTTTTTTGATTGTCACAAGGCGATGCTGAACCGAGGTGTTCAGTGTGCCACTTAAGAGGATTCGTCATGTTCGGAGCTTTCCGCCGCTATATTTCCACAGACTTGGCCATTGACTTGGGCACGGCCAACACGCTGATCGTCGTGCGTGACCGCGGCATTGTTTTGGATGAGCCCTCGGTGGTGGCGATTCGCCACGAAGGCGGCCCCCAAGGTAAAAAATCCATTCAAGCTGTTGGCCATGAAGCTAAAGCCATGTTGGGCAAAGTGCCCGGCAACATCGAGGCGATCCGCCCGATGAAAGACGGCGTGATCGCCGACTTCACCGTCACCGAGCAAATGCTCAAGCAGTTCATCAAGATGGTGCACCCGCGTGGCTTGTTCAAGCCCAGCCCGCGCATCATCATTTGTGTGCCCTGCGGCTCTACGCAAGTGGAGCGGCGTGCCATTCGCGAATCCGCACTGGGCGCGGGTGCCAGCGAGGTGTATTTGATTGAAGAACCCATGGCGGCGGCCATCGGTGCCGGCTTGCCGGTGTCTGAGGCCAGCGGCTCCATGGTGGTGGACATCGGCGGGGGCACCACCGAGGTGGGCGTGATCTCCTTGGGCGGCATGGTCTACAAGGGCAGCGTGCGTGTGGGTGGCGACAAGTTTGACGAAGCCATCATCAACTACATTCGCCGCAACTACGGCATGCTCATTGGCGAGCCCACTGCAGAGGCCATCAAGAAAAACATCGGCTCGGCCTTTCCCGGTAGCGAAGTGCGCGAGATGGAAGTGCGTGGCCGCAACCTCTCCGAAGGCGTGCCGCGCAGCTTCACGATCTCTTCCAACGAAATTCTGGAAGCGCTGACGGACCCGCTCAACAACATTGTCTCGGCCGTCAAAAACGCGCTCGAACAAACCCCGCCTGAACTCGGGGCAGACATTGCCGACCGCGGCATGATGCTCACGGGCGGCGGCGCTTTGTTGCGTGACCTGGACCGTTTGTTGTCTGAAGAAACCGGCTTGCCGGTGCTCGTAGCCGAAGACCCGTTGACCTGCGTGGTGCGCGGTTGCGGCATGGCGCTGGAGCGCATGGAACGTCTGGGCAGCATCTTCACCACAGAGTGAGTATTCAAGCGAACTAACCGCAATGAGCTGGCCTTGCCAGATGGCTTGCGTATATTGAGGACGCACAAGCACCATGGCCTTAGGCACTCTGGACCGCACCCCGCCGCCGTTTTTCAGGCAAGGTGCGTCGGCGCTTTCTAAGCTGATTCTGTGCAGTGCGCTGGCCCTGTTCCTGATGGTGGCAGATGCCCGTTTCAAAATCACCCAGCCGGTGCGCGTGGTGATCGCGGCCACCCTGTACCCCATGCAATGGCTTTTCACACAACCGGCTTATTGGCTGAAAATCAGTGGCGAGTATTTTCAGACCTTGTCCAGCGCGCAGGCACAAACCGAAGCAGCTCAACGCAAGCTCAACGAGGTCACGGTTCGCGCCTTGGAGGCCGATCAACTGGTGACAGAGAACAACCGGCTGCGCCAGTTGTTGGAGCTTCGTCAGCGCATCACCAACAACCCGCGTGTGGC
>CANGMW010000045.1 GCA_947454695.1 Comamonadaceae bacterium
CCCCGGGCAGCGGGATAAGAAATAGCCGCCCGCCACATCAGGGAACAGGCCGATTTGAGTTTCCGGCATGGCCATACGGGTGCGCTCGGTCACCACACGCAGCGTGGCACCTTGGCTGATGCCCATGCCACCACCCATGACCAATCCATCCATCAAGGCGATGTAAGGCTTGGGGTAATTGAAGATCAGGTGGTTGAGCTGGTATTCCTCGGTGAAGAAATCTTCAAGCGAGGGGTCGCCCGCCAGGATGGCCTGATGGAAAAAGCGAATATCGCCCCCGGCGCACAGAGCGCCGAAGGGACCTTCTTTGTTGCTGCCACGCAAGACCACGGCCTGGACAGCGGGATCATCCCGCCAAGCCAGTAAGGCCGAGGCCAGGCTTCGAATCATCGACAAAGACAAGGCGTTGAGTGCCTTGGGTCGCTGCAAGGTGATACACCCCACAGCCCCTTTGATTTCCGCCAGAACCTCGCTCATGTCCTTACCTCTTCTTCAAAGCGAAATCATCCAACCATGACAGTCAGCTGTGCAGCTTATGCGCCTTCGCGGCTGGCACGCTTGCGGTCATGCTCTTTGAGGTGGCGCTTGCGCAGACGCACGCTCTTAGGTGTGATCTCCACCAGCTCATCTTCTTCGATGAATTCCACACCGTACTCGAGCGTGAGCTCGATCGGGGGCGTGATTTTGATGGCGTCTTCCTTGCCGGAAACACGGAAGTTGGTGAGCTGTTTGGTACGGGTGGCGTTCACGATCAAGTCGTTGTCGCGGCTGTGGATGCCCACAATCATGCCTTCGTACACCGGGTCATTGGCCTTGACGAACATGCGGCCACGGTCATCGAGCTTGCCCAAGGCGTAGGTGAAAATTTCACCGTCGTCCATGGAAATCAGCACGCCGTTTTTACGACCGCCGATGTCGCCTTTATGCGCTTCGTAGCTGTCGAAGATGTTGGAAATCAGGCCCGTGCCACGGGTCAGATTCAGAAACTCGTTGGAGAACCCGATCAAGCCGCGTGCGGGAATGCGGTATTCCAAGCGGACACGACCACGGCCGTCCGGCTCCATATTGATCAGCTCGCCTTTGCGTTCGCCCAACGCTTGCATGACGGCACCCTGGTGCGTCTCTTCAATGTCGGCGGTCACCAGCTCAATCGGCTCATGGCGCTCGCCATCGACTTGACGGAACACCACGCGCGGTTTGGACACGGCCAATTCATAGCCTTCGCGGCGCATGTTTTCCAACAAGATGGTCAGGTGCAACTCGCCCCGGCCCATGACTTCAAAAATACCTTCTTCATCGGTTTCTTTGACGCGCAAAGCCACGTTGTGTTGCAGTTCCTTTTGCAGGCGATCCCAGATTTGACGGCTGGTCACAAACTTGCCTTCGCGGCCGGCCAGCGGGCTGGTGTTCACGCAGAAGTTCATGGTCAGCGTGGGCTCGTCCACCTTGAGCATGGGCAGGGGTGCGGGTTTGAGCGGGTCGGTGATCGTCACGCCGATGCCGATGTCGCCAATGCCGTTGATCAGCACAATTTCACCCGGGCCGGCAGAGGCGGTCTGCACGCGGTCCAAGCCTTGGAAAGTCAGCACCTGGTTGATACGGCCTTTGATGGATTTGCCGTCTGGCCCTTCCATGACCAGCACATCCATTTGTGGTTTGATCGTGCCGGAGCTGATGCGCCCCACGCCGATGCGGCCGACAAAAGTGGAGAAATCCAAGGCGGAAATTTGCAACTGAAGCGGACCTTCAGGATCGCCTTTTTGCGCCGGCACATGCTTGAGCACGGTTTCAAACAGGGCCGACATGTCAGGACCCCACTGCTCACCCGGAGCGCCTTCTACCAAGGACGACCAACCGTTGATGCCGGAGGCATACACCACGGGGAAGTCCAGCTGTTCGTCGGTCGCGCCGAGTTTGTCAAACAAGTCGAATGCGGCATTGACCACATAGTCCGGACGTGCGCCGGGTTTGTCCACCTTGTTCACCACCAAAATAGACTTCAGACCCAGGGCCAAGGCCTTCTTGGTCACAAAGCGGGTTTGCGGCATGGGGCCTTCTTGGGCATCGATCAGCAGCACCACGCCGTCGACCATGCTCAGCGCACGCTCCACTTCGCCGCCGAAGTCGGCGTGGCCGGGGGTGTCCACGATGTTGATGTGAGTGCCCTGCCAGGTCACCGCGCAGTTTTTAGCCAGAATCGTGATGCCACGTTCTTTTTCAATGGCGTTGTTGTCCATCACGGTGTCGACCACTTTTTCGTGTTCGGCAAAGGTGCCGGATTGGCGCAAGAGCTGATCGACCATGGTGGTTTTACCGTGGTCAACGTGGGCGATGATGGCGATGTTGCGGATTTGTTTTTGACTCATGTTTCACTTTCCAGAATTTGTTGGATTTCGATAGGGCTCAACAATCGCCCAGGAATTAATTCGCCAGCCTTGACGTGGGCGGTGCCCAGCAAGACGTCGTGATTTTTATGCGTCTGCTCAGCAGGGCCAAAGACGGCAATGTGATCAGCATCGGCCCAGTCACCCCGTCTGCGCACACCGCTGAGAAACCGACCTGCATTTTCACTGTCCAATATGACGGGGCTGTGATCGGCCAGCAAGGACTGAACGGGTAACAAACACGCCAGGCGTTGGGCTTCGCTCATGGTTTCCAACGCATCCAGCGTCACACACTGGGATGTCTCAAAGTTGCCCGTACCCGTTCGACGCAGCGATGTGAGGTGCGCTCCGCAACCCAGTGCTTCACCCATGTCCTCGCCCAAGGTTCGGATATAGGTACCTTTGCTGCAACTCACCTGCATCTTAAAACTCGGTGTATCGGATGATGTGTCCACATCGCTCACGCTCAGCGCATTGATGCACACATCGCGGGGCTCGCGTTGCACTTCAATGCCTGCACGGGCGTATTCATACAAGGCTTTACCGTCTTTTTTCAAGGCGCTGTGCATGGGCGGCACTTGCTGAATGGGACCGGTGAATTGGCCGATGACGGCCTGCAAATCGGCGTTATTAAAACGCACCTCACGCGTTTGGAGAACTTCACCCTCAGCATCACCCGTGGTGGTCTTTTGGCCAAGCCGCACAGTCGCTTCATAGCGCTTATCAGCTTCCAAATGCATTTGGCTGAATTTGGTGGCCGCACCAAAACACAAAGGCAAAACGCCTGTGGCCAGGGGATCGAGCGTACCGGTGTGGCCTGCCTTTTCGGCTCGCAGCAACCATTTAACTTTTTGCAAAGCCTGATTGCTGGACAAGCCCAGGGGTTTGTCCAGTAACAGCACCCCATGCACGGGGCGCCTGGGCACCCTCGTGCGCGGCGCTGTGGTGTTCATGCGTCGTCTTTGGAGCGTGAAGCGACCGCCTGAGCGATCAGGGCATTCATATCGGCCGCTTTTTCGGTGGTGCGGTCGAAAATGAAATGGAGGGTGGGTACCGTGTGGATGTGCAAACGCTTGAACAAACCGTTGCGCAAAAATCCGGCGGCCTGGTTCAGCGCATCTTGCGTTTTTTGGGGGTCGCCCAACAAGAGACTGAAATACACCTTGGCGTGTGCGTAATCGGGCGTGACTTCCACCGATTGGACCGTGACCATCCCCACGCGCGGGTCTTTCAACTCGCGCGCGATCAACTCCGTCAGATCGCGCTGGATCTGATCCGCAACTTTGAAGCTGCGGTTTGGCGTTGAAGACTTTTTAGCTACCATGACGATCACAGGGTCCGAGCGATTTCCTTGACCTCAAAGAACTCCAGCTGGTCATTGACCTTGATGTCGTTGTAGTTCTTGAGTTTGATACCGCACTCAAAGCCTTCATTGACTTCGCGCACATCGTCTTTGATGCGCTTGAGGGAGTCGAGTTCACCCGTGTAGATGACCACGTTGTCGCGCAAAAGCCGGAAATGCGCACTGCGCACCACACGACCCGAGGTGACCATACAACCGGCCACCGTGCCGATCTTGGAGGCCACAAATACGGTGCGAATCTCGGCCATACCGATGATTTCTTCTTTTTTCTCCGGCGACAACATGCCCGACATGGCGGCTTTGAGCTCGTCCACCGCGTCGTAAATGATGTTGTAGTAACGCAAATCGATGCCGTTGCCTTCGGCCAGCTTACGCGCACCGGCATCGGCCCGGGTGTTAAAGCCAATGATGACGGCTTTGGACGCAATGGCCAGATTCACATCCGACTCGCTGATACCGCCCACACCGGCGTAAACCATTTGCACTTTGACTTCAGCAGTCGACAACTTGAGCAGCGACTGAGCCAGCGCTTCTTGAGAGCCCTGGACATCGGCCTTGATGATGACTGGCAAGAGCTTGACCTCGCCTGCGCTGATGTCGCTGAACATGTTTTCCAACTTGGCGGCTTGTTGCTTGGCCAACTTGGTGTTGCGGAATTTACCGGCGCGGTAGGTGGCAATTTCACGGGCCCGACGCTCATCAGAGAGCACCATGAACTCGTCGCCTGCTTGCGGCACCTCGGTCAAACCTTGGATTTCCACCGGGATGGACGGACCGGCAGATTTGATCGGCTTGCCGTTTTCATCCAGCATGGCGCGAACGCGGCCAAAGGTTTGACCTGCGAGTACCACGTCGCCGGTCTTGAGCGTGCCCGACTGGACCAGCACGGTGGCCACGGGGCCACGGCCCTTGTCGAGTTGTGCCTCAATCACCAGGCCTTTGGCCATGGCATCCACGGGGGCGCGCAGCTCCAGCACTTCGGCCTGCAAGAGCACCTGTTCAAGCAAGTCGTCAATGCCTTGACCGGTTTTAGCCGACACAGAAACAAAGGGCGACTCGCCACCGAACTCTTCGGGCACGACTTCTTCTGCCACGAGCTCGCTCTTGACGCGGTCCAGATTGGCGTCTGGCTTGTCAATCTTGTTGATGGCCACAACGATGGGCACACCGGCCGCTTTGGCGTGTTTGATGGCTTCTTTGGTCTGGGGCATCACACCGTCATCGGCGGCCACCACCAAAATCACAATGTCAGTCGCTTGTGCGCCGCGAGCACGCATCGCCGTGAACGCTTCGTGACCAGGCGTATCCAGGAAAGAGACCATGCCGCGCGGTGTCTCTACGTGGTATGCACCAATGTGCTGGGTGATGCCACCGGCTTCGCCGGCAGCCACTTTGGCGCGGCGGATGTAATCCAACAGCGAAGTTTTACCGTGGTCAACGTGACCCATAACGGTCACCACCGGGGCGCGTGGTAGTGACTCAGACTCTTGTTGCGACACTTCATCGTCGGTAAAGGCTTCCGGGTCGTCCAGTGCTGCCACGATGGCTTTGTGGCCCATTTCTTCCACCACGATCATGGCGGTGTCTTGGTCCAATGACTGGTTGATGGTGACCATCTGACCCAGCTTCATGAGGTGCTTGATCACTTCTGAAGCTTTGACGGACATCTTGTGCGCCAATTCAGACACTGTGATGGTCTCAGGCACGTGCACTTCAATGATGCGTGCTTCTGCCGGAGCGGACTGGGTCTGCTCTTCACGGTGATCACGGTCGTTGCTGCGTCGCCCACGCGGACCACCGCGCCAACTGCCACGACCCACCCCACCACTGGCGTCGCCGCGGGTGGGGATGGCTTTCTTTTTAGCCGGATCGCCAGCCCAACTGGACGACAACTTGGCAGATTTGACTTCCTTGCCGGCTCCGGCGGGTGCAGACGTCGTCGTACCCGGTTTGTTGGGCTTAGCCACCACGCTGCCGGTTGCAGGCTTGTGCAAGGTACCTTTGATGCCCGCTTTGTCGTCTGGCTTGGGATCTGGTTTCTTGATAACCGGTGGTTTTTTGGCAGGGGCCGCCATCATGGTGCGAATGGCAGCTGCTTCAGCTTCTGCTTTTTTGCGACGGCTAGATAAATCTTCTGCGCGTGATGTTTCTTCAGCGGCACGGGCAATGGAATCGGCCTTCGCTTTGACGCGCGCCTCTTCGGCTAGTCGATTTTGAGCTTCGGCTTTGGCAGCATCATCCATGGTTGGGGTGGGAGCACTGGTCTGGACCTGTGCGGCAGCTGCTAATTTTTCGGCCGCCTCACGGTCGCGCGACTCTTGCTGCTCGCGCTGGCGACGGCGTTCAGCGAGTTCTTCTTCCTGTCGACGGATCAGCTCGGCTTGCCGGCGGGCCTCTTCTTCCCGACGGGCCAACTCAGCTTGGTCAATCACCGGCGCTGCTGGCGCTGCGGGGACTGCCTCAGAAACAACTTCCATGTCAGTGGATTCGCTGCCGTCAGCACCATCTTCACGACGTACGAAGGTCCGCTTTTTGCGAACTTCAACTTGAATCGTTCGCGCCTTGCCGCTGGCATCGGCTTGCTTGATCTCACTTGTGGACTTCTTAACCAAAGTGATTTTCTTGCGTTCCGGACTGGCCGTACCGTGGCTAGTTTGCAAATGGCTGAGCAAGCGTTGTTTGTCCGACTCAGTCAGTGCGTCAGAGGCGGCTGCTTTGTTCACGCCTGCAGCGCTGAGCTGCTCGAGCAGCGTCGTGGTGGATTTCTTGAGTTCGGCTGCGAACTCGGCGACGGTCGTACTAGACATTTGTTATCTAACCCTTGGTTCCGGCAACCGGTGTCGTGTGGACAACCGGGGCGCCTCTACTAAATTGTTTTCATGACCATTACGCTTGAGAAGCAGCGTCATTGGTGAACCAATGTTCGCGCGCTTTCATGATGATGGCTTTGGCTTCGTCTTCTGACTGGCCAGTGATATCCGTGAGTTCATCCACGGCCAGATCGGCCAAGTCATCCAGTGTGTGAACGCCTTTGTCCGCCAGTTGGGCAATCAGCTCAGGGGTCATGCCAGCAAGATCTCGCAAGTCTTGCGATACGTCTTCAACGCTTTCTTCGCGGGCAATTTCCATAGTGAGGAGCGCATCTTTGGCACGTGCGCGAAGCTCATTGACGGTGTCTTCGTCAAAACTTTCAATCTCCAGCATCTCTTGCAGCGGCACATAGGCCACTTCTTCCAGACTGGTGAAGCCTTCGGCGATCAAGATGTCGGCAATCTCTTCGTCCACATCGAGTTTTTCCATGAACAAAGCGCGCACCGAACCGGTTTCGTTGGCTTGCTTTTGTGCAGACTCGTTGGCGTCCATGATGTTGATTTTCCAACCAGTCAGGTCAGAATCCAAACGCACGTTTTGACCGCCGCGACCGATGGCAATTGCCAGGTTTTCTTCGTCGACCACCACGTCCATGGCGTGTTTTTCCTCGTCCACCACGATGGACTGCACATTGGCCGGCGCCAAGGCGCCGATCACAAATTGCGCCGGATCCTCGCTCCACAACACGATGTCCACACGCTCGCCAGCCAATTCATTGGTCACAGCGTTCACCCGGGTGCCACGCACGCCCACGCAGGTGCCAATGGGGTCAACGCGCTTGTCATGCGACAGCACAGCAATCTTCGCGCGGGAGCCGCAATCGCGGGCGCAGGATTTGATCTCCAACAGGCCTTGCTCGATTTCGGGCACTTCCTGGCGGAACAGTTCGATCATGAATTCAGGGGCTGAACGCGACAAGATGATGGGCGCACCACGCAAGGTGAGGTCCACTTCCATGATCATGGCGCGCACGCGGTCGCCGGTGCGCAAGTTTTCCTTGGCGATCATTTCGCTGCGTCGCAAACGGCCTTCCACGCGACCGCTCTCGACGATCATGTCGCCCTTGTCCATGCGCTTGACGGTGCCGACAAAGATTTTTTCGCCGCGCGACATGAAGTCGTTGAGCAGCATCTCGCGCTCGGCGTCGCGGATTTTTTGCAGAATCACCTGTTTAGCAGCCATGGCGCCGATACGGCCAATCGGCACCGACTCCACGGTCTCTTCGATGTACTCGTCCACCTCAATGTCAGGGATTTGCTCTTTGGCTTCAAACAGCAAAATTTCCTGGTCGGGCAACTGCAGGCCGGCCTCATCGGGTACCACATGCCAGCGGCGAAACGTCTCATAGTTGCCGCTGTCTTGATCAATCGCGACACGGATATCCACATCGCCCGGGAAAAGCTTTTTGGTCGCCTGTGCCAGGGCGGCTTCCACCGCACCCATGACCACATCGCGTTCCACGTTCTTTTCACGTGAAATGGCTTCAACCAACATCAACAATTCGCGATTCATGTCATTACCCTCCAATACCGTTCGATAAGACCAAGGAACAAGCTGGTTCCCGCCAATTAATTTGCCTCAAGGACTGATCCGCCATCAGCGGATACAAGTCACCTCAAGGCGTTTCCAGTGGGCCATTCCCACGGCCCTTAAAACTCACCAGGGGCGCCAAACGGGCGTCCCGCAACTCATCCAGCGTGAAGCTCAACGCTTGCACAGGGGCAGGCGGACGTTTTTTACTCACCCGGGCTCCCGGCTTGCTGGGGGGCTCTTCGCTCCAGACGATCTGCCAACCAGCTGCTGCCTCTTCGCCGGCGGGGACCCGCTCCAGGGTGCCCCTGAATTTTTTTCGATTGGCGCTGACCTGTGTCGCCGAGGTCACACCAATCGGTGCTTTGAGGGTGATGTCAATCACTTGACCTTCAAAACGCTCAAAATCTTTTTCATGCCGCAATGGGCGGTCAATACCGGGCGAAGACACCTCCAGCCGCTTGTATTCCACGCCATCCACTTCCATCGCAAACTGCAATTGGCGTGTGACTTTTTCACAATCTTCCACGGTGACAAACTGCTCGACACCGGGCTGCCACGGCAGATCAATCGTGATGCGCAACAAACCGCCTGCGGAGCGATCTATCTCCACCAGGTCATAGCCCAGTCCGACTGCAATTTCTTGAACAATGTCTTGTAAAGCCACGAATCCCACACCTCTGCCGCTCACTTTGAATCCACAGCAAAACGGCACACCAAAAAACAATCGACCAAAAAAAACGGGCGGTTGGTACCCGCCCGTTTGGTCGTGAGAGCTGGATTGTACCTCAAAAATCAGCTAAGTGCCTTGATTTTTAAAGGAATTTAGGAAGCGCTGGCCAGCAAAGTCCGGGTGTAGGGGTGCCGGGGGCGGACCATGAGGCTCTCCAAGTCGCCGGACTCCACAATGACGCCTTTTTGCATGACGATGACTTGGTGCGCCATCGCGCGGATCACGTCGACATCATGGGTGATGAGCAAATAGCTCAGACCACGTTCCCGTTGCAGTCGCTGCAGCAGTTGGAGCACCTGTTTTTGAATCGTCACGTCCAGCGCACTCGTGGGTTCGTCCAAGACGATCAGCACAGGTTCAACGATCAAGGCCCGGGCTATGGCCAGTCGCTGTCGCTGGCCGCCAGAAAACTCATGGGGATAGCGCTGTAAGAGCCCGGGGAACTCCTGCCCCGTCAAGCCCACTTCGGCCAAGGCGCTGATCACGCGGTCTTGCCGCTGTGCCACAGACAGCCCCGGGGCGTGAACCAGCAGCCCCTCCCCCACGATCTCCTCCACCGTCAAGCGTGGCGACAGGGAGGAAAACGGGTCCTGGAACACCACTTGAACCTGCTGGCGCAGCCGCTTGTTGGCCGCAGCGCGTGGGCTCCAGGACTGGCCCATCACGCGCAGGTCGCCACTGTGGGCAATGAGTCCCAGGGCTGCTAAAGCCAAAGAGGTTTTGCCCGAGCCGGACTCCCCCATCACACCCAGCGTCTGGCCTTGCAACAGGCTGAAATCAGCCCCTTTGACCGCCACAAATTCACCTTGACTGAACCATCCGGCCATGCCCGGCTTGGGCACCGGATAGCTCACATGCAGGCCTTGGGCCACCAGCACGGCGGGCGCATCGGCTTGGGGCGGCGTTTCAGCGGCATCCCGCTGCGCCCGGCTGTCAATCAATTGGCGCGTATAGGGATGTTGCGGCTGCGCAAAGACCTGAGCCACCGGCCCGGCTTCCACCAGGTGCCCGTTTTCCATCACCAACACCCGATCGGCAAACCGACGGACCAGGTTGAGATCATGCGTGATCATCAACACCGCCAAACCGTGTCGCTTTTGCAAGTCGTCCAACAAATCCAGAATTTGCCCGCGCAAACTCACGTCCAGCGCTGTGGTGGGTTCATCGGCGATCAACAAGCGTGGCTCACAGGCCAGCGCCATGGCGATCATGGCGCGCTGGCGTTGGCCGCCGCTGAGCTGATGGGGCAAGGCATTGACTCGACGCTGGGGGTCGTCAATCCCCGTCAAAGTCAGCAGTTCAAGCGCGCGGCTGATTGCGTCGGTTCGGCGCAAGCTCAATTTGAGCGACAGGACTTCGGTGATTTGTTCGCCGATCTTCAAAAGCGGGTTGAGCGCGGTCATGGGCTCTTGGAAGATCATGGCGATGTCCTGCCCGCGAATCGCGCGGACATCACGTTGCGTGAGTTGCAGCACATCCCGGGGTTCGCTGCGCGATCCATCCTCAAACCAGACATGACCGCTCAAACGGGCGTCTTGCAACAAGCGCAACACGCTCAAGGCGGTCACGGTTTTGCCCGAGCCTGATTCCCCGACCAGCGCCACTTTTTCCCCGGCTTGGATGTGAAAGTCAATGCCGTGCACCACCTCTTTTTTACCAAAGGCGATGCGCAAATTTTGAACCTGGAGCAAAGGCCGCGTCATTGGTCGGCCTTTCGCGGATCCAGCGCGTCGCGCAAAGCGTCGCCCATGAAGGTCAGCAGCAGCAGCGTCACCACCAAGAGAGCGAAGGTGGACAAAGAAATCCACCAGGCATCAATGTTGTTCTTGCCTTGCGACAGCATTTCGCCCAGCGACGGGGTGCCGGGGGGCACGCCCAGCCCCAGAAAGTCCAGTGAGGTGAGCGCCAAAATGGCCGCACTCATGCGAAACGGCAAAAAGGTGACCACGGGGGTGAGGCTATTGGGCAAGAGGTGGCGCCAGATGATTTGCCAGTTGGACAGCCCCATGGCCCGAGCCGCGCGCACGTAATCAAGCTGCCGGTTACGCAAGAATTCGGCGCGGACGTAATCCGATAAACCCATCCAGCCAAAAAGGCTTAACAACAGCAGGAGCAAGCCGATGCTGGTGTCGAACATGGCCGCAAAAATAATCAGCAGGTACAACTCGGGCATGGAACCCCAGATCTCGATGAAGCGCTGCATCATCAAATCGGTTTTGCCGGCAAAAAAACCTTGGATCGCCCCCGTGGCAATGCCCAGCACTACCCCGATCAGGGTGAGCGCCAGAGCAAACAAAACAGATACCCGAAAACCGTAAAGCAGTCGCGCCAGCACATCGCGGCCCCGGTCATCGGTGCCGAGCCAGTTGTCCCGGGCCGGCCCGGAAGGCGTGGGCTCTTTGGCAAAGTAATTGATCGTGCTGTGGTGGTAAGGATTGATCGGGTACAGCGCCCAGTTGCCCGGTTTGGCGAACTGTTGCTGAATGAAGGGGTCCAGGAAATCGGTTGGCGTTTGAAAATCGCCGCCAAACGTGGTCTCGGGCACATTGTTCACAATCGGCACAAACCATTGGCCTTCGTAACGCGCCAACAGGGGTTTGTCATTGCTGATGAGCTCGGCCCCCAGGCTCACCACAAACAAGGCGCAAAACAAGACCAGGCTGACAAAGCCCAGCCGGTTGCGCCGAAAGCGCCGCCAGGCGCGACGTGAGGGCGACAAAGACACACCACTCATGCCATCGCCTCCCGCATTGAGACGCTGACGCCGGCGGCAAGAAGCGCTTTAGTCGAATTTGACACGCGGGTCCACCCAGACATAACAAAGATCGGACACCAGTTTGGTGACCAGGCCGATCAAGGTGAATAAATACAAAGTGCCCAGCACCACCGGGTAATCGCGCCGGATGACCGATTCATAGGACAAAAGGCCCAGCCCGTCCAAAGAAAACAAGGTCTCGATCAACAGCGAGCCGGTGAAAAAAGCACCGATGAAAGCCGCCGGAAAGCCGGTGACGATGGGGATCAAGGCATTGCGGAAAACATGCTTGTACAGAATCCGCCGGTCTTCCAGGCCTTTGGCGCGGGCCGTCAGCACATATTGCTTGCGGATTTCTTCCAGAAACGCGTTTTTGGTGAGCATGGTGGTCACCGCAAACGCGCCCAAAACACTGGCGGTGATGGGCAGCGCGATGTGCCACAGGTAGTCCACGACTTTAGCGCCCCAACTCAAGGTGTCCCAGTTGCTGGAGGTCAGACCGCGCAGCGGAAACCACTGCAGCTGCCCGCCGAAGATCACCAGCAGGGCCACGCCCAACACAAAGCCGGGAATGGCATAACCCACCAGGACCACCAGGCTGGTGAGCGTGTCAAACCGGGAGCCCGCCCGCACGGCTTTGGCAATCCCCAAAGGCACGGAGATGCCGTAACTCAATAAAAATGTCCACAGCCCTAAGCTGATGGAGACGGGCATTTTTTCCTTGACCAGCTGCCAGACGTCTTTGGGGTAGAAGAAACTTTTTCCCAGATCAAACCGCGCGAACTGCCCCAGCATTTGCACAAAGCGTTCGGCGGGCGGTTTGTCGAAGCCGTAAAACGTGCGTATTTCTGCAATGCGGGCGGCGTCAACCCCCTGCCGGCCCCGGTAGCCGGCCCCCGTCGCAGCAGCGCCCTCGCCCCCGCTGTCACGCCCTTGGAGCTGCGAGACCATTTGTTCCACAGGTCCGCCAGGGACAAATTGAATGACCACAAATGTCAGCAGCAGGACACCCAGGAGCGTGGGGATCATCAACAGCAAACGCTTAAAAATATACGCGGCCATGTTCAACGCTCTCCTGCACGGGCCGCAGCCTGGTTGCTGGGGGTGGCCCACCACACGGAAGTCACCCAGCCTTCGGGTTGGTAGTAGCGAGGC
>CANGMW010000046.1 GCA_947454695.1 Comamonadaceae bacterium
AACAGCCGCATCGAAGACATCCGCGAAGCCGCCGCCCTGGTGAAAAAACTGGGTCAAAAAGTGGCCAAAAACGTGCGCTTGGCCATGGTGGTGCCGGGCTCCGGCCTGGTGAAAGAGCAGGCCGAGCGCGAAGGTCTGCACGAAATTTTCAAAGCGGCCGGTTTCGAATGGCGCGAGCCGGGCTGCTCCATGTGTCTGGCCATGAACGCCGACCGGCTGGAGCCGGGTGAGCGCTGTGCGTCGACCAGCAACCGCAACTTTGAGGGCCGTCAGGGTGCGGGTGGCCGCACGCATCTGGTGAGCCCCGCCATGGCTGCCGCCGCTGCAGTGCACGGGCACTTTGTCGATGTTCGCAAATTCGTTTGAACACCGCACTTCAAGGAAACCATGATGAAACAACTCACCCTGCTGGCTTGCCTCTTCATTGCCATGACTTTGAGTGCCTGCAACACCGTGCGCGGACTGGGCCAGGACATTGAAAAAGCCGGCGAAAAAATTCAAGAAGCGGTGAAAAAATAATGAACAAATTCACAATCCACCAAGGCTTGGTCGCGCCGATGGACCGGGAAAATGTCGACACCGACGCCATCATTCCCAAGCAATTTCTGAAATCGATCCGCAAAACCGGTTTTGGCCCCAACCTGTTTGACGAGTGGCGTTACCTCGATGCGGGCTTTCCGGGTCAGGACCCGGCTTCGCGCCGCCCTAATCCGGACTTTGTGCTGAACCAGCCGCGCTATGCCGGCGCATCCATCCTTTTGGCACGCAAAAATTTCGGCTGCGGCTCTTCGCGCGAACACGCCCCCTGGGCGCTGGATCAGTATGGCTTTCGCGCCATCATCGCGCCCAGCTACGCCGACATCTTTTTCAACAACAGCTTCAAGAACGGCCTGCTGCCCATCCAGCTCAGCGAGTCGCAGGTGAGCAGCCTGTTCGATGAAGCTGCGGCCTTCCCCGGCTACCAGCTCACCATCGACCTGGAGCGACAGGTCGTCGTCAAGCCGCAAGGCGAAGAGTTGCCGTTTGAAGTTCAAGCCTTCCGCAAGTATTGTTTGATCAACGGCCTGGACGACATCGGTCTGACCCTGCGCCACACCGAGGCGATCCGCACGTTTGAGGCCGAGCGTCTGGCCCAAAAACCCTGGCTGGCCAAAACCACGCTGGCGTGAACCCATTTGAGTATTTGAGAAAGTTCCCATGAAAATTGCAGTCCTGCCGGGCGACGGCATCGGTACCGAAATCGTGGCGCAAGCCGTCAAAGTCCTTCAAGTCTTGGACCTGAAGTTCGAGATGGAAACCGCCCTGGTGGGTGGCGCCGCCTACGAAGCCCATGGCCACCCGCTGCCTGACAGCACGCTGGCGCTGGCCAAGTCAGCCGACGCCATTCTGTTCGGCGCGGTGGGCGATTGGAAATACGACAAGCTGGACCGTCCCTTGCGTCCCGAACAAGCCATTCTGGGCCTGCGCAAAAACCTGGGGCTCTTCGCCAACTTCCGTCCCGCCATTTGCTACGAGCAACTGGTGGGCGCCTCCAGCCTCAAGCCCGAACTGATCGCCGGTCTGGACATCCTCATCATCCGCGAGCTGACCGGTGACATCTACTTTGGTCAGCCGCGCGGTCGACGCATTGCCACCGACGGCCACTTTCCCGGCGCCGAGGAAGCGTTTGACACCATGCGCTACAGCAAGCCGGAAATCGAGCGCATTGCCCATGTGGCTTTCCAGGCCGCGCGCAAGCGCAACAAAAAAGTCACCAGCGTGGACAAAGCCAATGTGCTGGAGACCTTCCAATTCTGGAAAGACGTGGTGACTGAAGTCGGTCTGCAGTACCCCGATGTCGAACTCGAACACATGTATGTGGACAACGCAGCGATGCAACTGGTGCGCGCCCCGAAAAAATTCGACGTGGTGGTCACCGGCAATATGTTTGGCGACATCCTCTCCGACGAAGCCTCCATGCTCACGGGCTCCATCGGCATGCTGCCTTCGGCGTCGCTCAACAGCAAGAATCAGGGCTTGTATGAGCCCAGTCACGGCAGCGCACCCGACATCGCCGGCAAGGGCATTGCCAACCCGCTGGCGACGATTTTGTCGGCAGCCATGATGCTGCGCTTCTCGCTCAACCAGCCGGCTGCGGCCGAGCGAATCGAAGCTGCGGTGAGCCGCGTGCTGGCACAGGGTCTGCGCACCGCAGACATCTGGTCCGAAGGCACCCAAAAAGTAGGCACCCAAGCGATGGGTGACGCGGTGGTCGCAGCGATCACCCAAGCACATTAAGTACGAGAGGTTTGTGATGAAAAAAATCGGTAATCGCGTGGGCCTGGTGGGCTGGCGAGGCATGGTGGGCTCGGTCCTGATGGACCGCATGCAGGCAGAGGGCGACTTCGGCATCATCGATCCCGTGTTTTTCTCAACCTCCAATGCCGGTGGTCAAGCACCCGCCATGGCCAAGAGCGACACGACGCTGCAAGACGCTTTCAACATCGACGCGCTCAAGCGGTGCGACATCATCATCACCGCACAGGGCGGCGACTACACCACCGAGGTCTTCCCCAAACTGCGCGCAGCCGGCTGGAGCGGCCATTGGATCGACGCGGCCTCCACGCTGCGCATGAAAGATGACGCCGTCATCATCCTCGACCCGGTGAACATGCCCGTCATCCAAAACGCGCTGGCCCATGGCGGCAACAACTGGGTGGGCGGCAACTGCACGGTGAGTTGCATGCTCATGGGCGTGGGCGCCTTGTACAAGGCCGGTCTGGTTGAATGGATGAGCACGCAAACCTACCAGGCCGCTTCCGGCGGTGGTGCGCAGCACATGCGCGAACTGCTCACTCAGTACGGCACGCTCAACGCCGAAGTCAAAGCCCTGCTGGACGACCCCAAGAGTGCCATCTTGGAAATCGACCGCAAGGTCATCGCCAAACAACGCAGCCTCTCGGGCGCGGAGACCGCCAACTTCGGCGTGCCGCTGGGCGGCTCGCTCATTCCCTGGATCGACAAGGACCTGGGCAACGGCATGAGCCGTGAGGAATGGAAAGGCATGGCTGAAACCAACAAGATTTTGGGTCAAGGCGATGGTTTTGGCTCGCCGGCCGTGCCGGTGGACGGTTTCTGTGTACGCGTAGGCGCCATGCGCTGTCACAGCCAGGCCTTGACCTTCAAGCTGAAAAAAGATGTGCCGGTGGCCGATATCGAGGCCTTGATTGCGGCGGACAACGAGTGGGTCAAAGTGGTGCCCAACACCCGCGAAGCCACCATACGTGACCTCACGCCCGTGGCGGTGACCGGCACCATGACCATTCCGGTGGGTCGTATTCGCAAGCTGGCCATGGGGCCGGAGTATGTGGGCGCCTTCACCATTGGCGACCAGCTGCTGTGGGGGGCTGCTGAACCTCTGCGCCGCATGCTGCGTATCCTGCTCGAGGCCTGATAAGCGTACCGGGATCAGGCCGCAGGCATCGATCCTAGACCTCGAACCTCGCTTCAAGCGCAGTGCGAGTTCCCGGTACCTTTTTTTGCGCTTACAAACTGAAACTCGACGGTTTGTTTCTGAGAAGCTTTCTCAGATTGTCAGGCTAACATATTGATGTTATGGTAGTTTTCACAGGATCCCAATGTGTGCTGGAATTGATATTTCTATCAGACCACTACAAGGGTCCGTGCAACGGAGAGCATTCAATTGAAACTCAAACATCAAAAATGGCGTAAGTCCTCACTAGCCCTGGCAACGGGCGCATTGCTGTATGCGTGGAGCTTGTCCGCAGCGGCCTTGTCATTGGGGCAGATGAATGTGCAGTCCGCTTTGGGGGAACCCTTGCGTGCTGAAATTGACATTCTTGACATCAATGTGGATGAGTCTGCATCGCTCAAAACAGTGGTCGCTCCCCACGAAAGTTTTGCCAGCTCAGGGCTGGAATACAACGCCGTTCTGTCCACGCTCAAAATTACTTTGCAGCAACGCCCTAATGGGCGGGCTTATCTGAAACTGAGCAGTACACGCGCCATCAATGACCCCTACCTGGACCTGATTCTGGAAGCCAGTTGGGCGTCGGGGCGGATCATGCGCGATTACACGCTTTTGTTTGATCCACCGTCACTCGCCACTGCACCCGGCAGCATCCCTGTGGTGAGCCCTGTTATCAGCATGCCGCCAGTTATCTCGCCCCAACCCCCAGCAACCTCCGTGGTTTCTGAGACCGTACCCGCATCGCCAGAAGTCGCGGCATCTGAGCCTTCGCCCATTCAGAAACAAGACACCCAGCGGACTGACGAGAACAAATCCAAGTCAAAACCCAAGGCTGTTGCGTCTTCCGCTGAAGAGATAAAAGCGAGTGACGCCAAAGTCGTGACGGTCAAGCATGGGGATACTGCGGCACAAATCGCCATAGCCAACAAGCCCATGCAAGTCAGTCTGGAGCAAATGCTGGTGGCTATGTTGGCCAACAATCCATCCGCTTTTGTGAAAAACAACATCAACCGCCTGCGAAGCGGCTCAGTACTCAATATTCCTGACGAAAATCAAGCTTTATCAGTACCTGCGGAGCAAGCTCGGCAAACTGTCCTCGCTCAAGGCAAAGATTTCAACGCTTTTCGAGCGCAATTAGCGGCTATTGTCCCGGCTGAACAGACCAACGCCGCCGGCCGAGCGGCATCCGGCTCGATCAGCGCAGCCGTGGTGGAAAAAAAACCTGATGCAACCGCGCCTGACAAGTTGACGCTCTCCAAGGGCGACATGAAATCATCCGCCGCTGCCGCGCAAGTCGCCAAAGACCTCGCGCGTCAAGATGCAGCCAAGCAATCGCTTGCGCTTGCTAAAAATATCGACCAGCTTGAAAAACTCAGTCAAGCAACGGCCCAAGCCAGTAAATCGACCAGTACATCCAGCACTACCGCCTCCACCGCTGCCACCATCGCCCCTACCGTGATTCAAGCCCCGGCGGCCAGCGTGAGCGACAAAGCCGACTCTAAAAACGAGCCCTCCGTCACGCCCGCTGTGGCCGTCTCAACCCCGGCCCAGAACAAACCCGCAGCACC
This sequence comes from Comamonadaceae bacterium, assembly GCA_947454695.1. Classification (GTDB taxonomy): domain Bacteria; phylum Pseudomonadota; class Gammaproteobacteria; order Burkholderiales; family Burkholderiaceae_C; genus CANGMW01. The sequence continues at coordinate 5,038 of CANGMW010000046.1, forward strand.
ACAAGCCCCGGCCTCTTCAGACTCTGCCAATACCGAGTCCGACCTGATAGACGAACTCCTTGACAACCCCATGATGCCGGTTGCTGCGGGGTTGCTGATGGTGTTGCTGGCAGGTCTGGGCTTTTACAGGTTCAACCACCGACGCAAAGGCGGGGGGGACAGCTCCTACCTAGCCAGTCAACTGCAACCTGATTCATTCTTTGATGCGAGCGGGGGCAAACGCGTCGACACCAACGACAGCAGCATCAATGGATCATCGATGGTGTACTCGCCTAGTCAGCTTGACGCAGCCGATGATGTTGACCCCATTGCCGAAGCTGATGTCTACCTTGCTTACGGACGCGATTTGCAAGCCGAAGAAATTCTCAAAGAAGCCCTGCATACCCAGTCAAACCGGGTCGCCATTCATCAGAAACTCTGTGAAATTTATGCCAAACGGCGTGATCCGCAAAGTTTCGAACACATGGCGCAGCTCGCCATGAACCTGACGCAAAAAGCGGGACCTGAATGGGCTCAGATTTGTGAATTAGGCAAAGCCCTTGATGCTGCCAACCCCTTGTACCAACCCAGTGTTGGCCAGCCAGCACAAGGTTTTAACTCGGGAACCGCCGCCACCCACACTGCGGACACTCGCCATTACGCAGCCAGTTCGACAAGTGAATTCGATCCAGCACGGCCCCGTGCCGCCGCCATTGATCTGGACCTCGATCTGGACTTCGCGGTTGATGCACCGGCTCCAACACAGCGAGCTTCCCAAGCCAGCGATCATCAACACACCGATCGCCCTGCCGTTCAGCCGGAAATTGCATCCCCAAAACCTGAGCCGGATTATTTTGCTGGGGGTGGTGCATCTTTGCAAGCTTCTGGCCTGATGGAATTTGACATGGGCTCACTTTCCCTGGACTTGAATGCAGCGCCTGACCAACCCTTGATCAGCCAAGATGACCCCATGGCGACCAAACTGGCCCTGGCGGAAGAGTTTCGCGCTATCGGAAATGTCGAGGGCGCGCGTGAATTGATTCATGAAATTTTGGCCAACGCCTCCGGCGACATGAAATCCAAAGCGCAAAACGTTCTCAACCGCTTAGGCTGAGGACTTTCGATTCCATGTCCAGCCAAGTGAGGGTGGCCCTCGGTATCAGCTACAACGGCCAGCCTTATGAGGGTTGGCAAAGCCAGTTGTCGGGCAAAACAGTTCAAGATCACCTCGAAAAATCTCTGGGTAAATTTTGCGATCGCGATCGCGTGACCACCTTGTGCGCAGGTCGAACCGATGCGGGCGTACACGGTCTCATGCAGGTGGTGCATTTCGACACCGAATTGGATCGCACGCCCTACGCGTGGATTCGTGGCACCAATTCTTTTTTACCCAAAGACATCGCGGTGCAATGGGCGCAAGTCGTGCCCTCATCGTTCCATTGCCGTGCCAGTGCAACAAGTCGACGTTACGCTTATGTTCTTCTAGAGTCCCCCGTTCGTCCCAGTGTGGATGCAGGACGCGTGGGCTGGTCGTTCAACCCTTTAGACATGGATGCCATGCGACAAGCGGCGGCTTATTTGGTGGGAGAGCATGATTTCACCTCATTCCGAGCCTCAGCCTGCCAAGCCCTCTCACCCATCAAACAGGTGATGCGCATCGATATTCAGCGCCGAGGCGCGTATTGGCGATTTGAGTTTGAGGCCAATTCGTTTCTGCACCACATGATCCGCAACATCATGGGGTGCCTGCTTGCCGTGGGACAAGGCAAACAATCGCCCGCTTGGGTGTTAGACGTGCTCGCGGCCAAAAGTCGTGATGCCGCCGCACCCACCTTTTCTCCCGATGGTCTGTACTTTTTGGGGCCCCGCTATGCGGATCATTGGGGCCTTCCGGATCGCACACCCGCTTATGATGTGCTCCCATGAGCCCCCCCATCGGATTCCCTCAAACCCACTCGACCAACCGAACACGCATCAAAATCTGCGGCCTCACCCGCGAACAGGATGTGGACGCAGCCGTTCAAGCGGGGGCCGATGCCCTGGGCTTTGTGCTCTTCAAAGACAGCCCGCGCTATGTGAGCCTTGAGCGGGCCGCCGTGCTGGCCCGCCGGCTGCCGCCGTTTGTCACGCCGGTACTGCTGTTTGTGAATGAGACGCCCGAGACCATTGCAGCTGCATGCGATCTCATCCCCTCAGCCACTTTGCAATTTCACGGTGATGAAAGTGCCGCGATTTGCCACCAAAGCGCTCGGCAAGGCCGGCACCCCTACCTGCGTGCAGCGCGCATTCCCTTGGGCGACGCAGGGGCTGGCTTTGACCTCGTAAAATACGCCCAAGATTACTCACAGGCCACCGCCATCCTGCTCGACGCCCATGTTGAGGGGTTCGGCGGCGGCGGCAAAGCATTCAATTGGTCACTGCTTCCAACAAACGTCAGCTCTCACCTCGTCTTAGGTGGTGGGCTCAACGCAGCCAACGTCAGCGATGGCATCGCCATCGTACGCCCGCGCTGCCTTAGCCTGGCCGTCGATGTGAGCTCCGGGGTTGAAGCCCAAGCTCCAGACGGCTCGGTCCTCAAAGGCATCAAAGACGCCGCCAAAATCCAAGCGTTTGTCGCAGCCGTTCGCGTTGCTGACAAGCAGTTCGAGAGTATTGCAACACCTGGCGCGTAAGGGGCGATTCGTCCTGAAGCGCCTGTTAACTGGATTTCACCATGTTCGAGTACCAACAACCCGACGCCAAAGGCCACTTTGGCATCTACGGCGGCAGCTTTGTGAGCGAGACCCTCACCCACGCCATCAATGAATTGCGTGACGCCTATGCCAAGTACCAGCACGACCCGGAGTTCCTGGCTGAATTCAACTATGAATTAGCCCACTTCGTCGGGCGCCCTTCGCCGATTTACCACGCCGCGCGCATGAGCCGTGAGCAAGGGGGGGCGCAAATTTTTCTCAAGCGCGAAGACCTCAACCACACTGGCGCGCACAAGATCAACAACACCATCGGGCAGGCCATGTTGGCTCGCCGCATGGGCAAGACCCGCATCATTGCCGAGACCGGCGCCGGCCAGCATGGGGTGGCCACCGCCACCATCTGTGCGCGCTATGGGCTGGAGTGCGTGGTCTACATGGGCAGCGAAGACGTCAAGCGTCAAAGCCCCAATGTGTACCGCATGAAATTGCTGGGGGCCACCGTGGTCCCGGTGGAGTCCGGCAGCAAGACACTCAAAGACGCGCTCAATGAGGCCATGCGAGATTGGGTTGCCAACGTCGACAACACCTTTTACATCATCGGCACCGTGGCCGGTCCGCACCCCTACCCGATGATGGTGCGTGATTTTCAGAGCGTGATTGGCGAAGAGTGCCTGGTCCAAATGCCGGAGATGCTGGCACGCACCGGCTGCCACAGCACGCAGCCCGATGCGGTGATGGCCTGTGTGGGCGGCGGCTCCAATGCCATGGGAATTTTCTACCCCTACATCGCCCACGAAGCCACCCAGCTGATTGGCGTTGAAGCGGCGGGCGCAGGCATGGATTCGGGCAAACACTCGGCGTCTTTGCAACGCGGCAGCCCGGGCGTGCTGCACGGCAACCGCACCTATGTGCTGCAAGACGACAACGGCCAGGTCACCGAGACGCACAGCATCAGCGCCGGCCTGGACTACCCCGGCGTCGGTCCGGAGCATGCCTTCCTCATGGACATCGGTCGCGCCGAGTATGTGGGCATCACCGATGAGGAAGCGCTGACAGCGTTTCATTACCTGTGCCGCACCGAAGGCATCATCCCCGCGCTGGAATCCAGCCATGCCGTGGCCTACGCCATGAAGCTGGCTAAAACCATGCGCGCCGACCAGTCGATTTTGGTCAACCTGTCCGGACGTGGTGACAAAGACATCGGCACCGTCGCGGACCTGAGCCAGGCCGACTTCTACTGCCGTCCGAGTTGCCAAGGTCAATCCGTCAAGGGCGGCACCGAGCAAGTCGTCACCCTGACACGCCAAGGAGGTGCCGCATGAGCCGCATCGCCGCCACGTTTGAGGCCTTGAAAGCCAGCCAGCGCAAAGCGCTGATTCCCTTTGTGACCGCCGGCTTTCCTTATGCCGACATCACGCCGGCCTTGATGCACGGCATGGTGGCTGCCGGCGCGGATGTGATTGAACTGGGCGTACCGTTTTCCGACCCGAGCGCCGATGGCCCCGTCATTCAAAAAGCCGGTGACAAGGCCCTGGCTTTAGGCGTGGGGCTGGTGCAAGTGTTGGACATGGTGCGTGAATTTCGGCAAACCAACCGCACCACCCCGGTGGTGTTGATGGGCTACGCCAACCCGATTGAGCGCTACGCCCAAAAGCATGCGACCACCGGCGTCACCGATGTGTTTGCCCGCGATGCGGCTGCGGCCGGGGTGGACGGTGTGCTGGTGGTGGACTACCCGCCAGAAGAATGTGAAGCATTTGCCAGCGAACTCAAAGCACACGGTTTAGATTTGATTTTTCTGCTCGCCCCCACCAGCACCGATGCCCGCATGGCGCAGATCGCACGAGTCGCCACAGGCTATGTGTACTACGTCTCGCTCAAAGGGGTTACCGGGTCGGGCGCCTTGGACACTGACGCGGTTGAGGCCATGCTCCCCAGGATTCGCAAGCACGTGAAAGTGCCGGTGGGCGTGGGCTTTGGCATACGTGATGCGGCCACTGCACGCGCCATCAGCCGCGTGGCTGATGCGGTCGTGATTGGCAGCCGCATCATTCAATTGATCGATACGCTGCCGCGTGACCAAGTTGTGGCGCAGGCCTCGGCGTTTTTGCAAGAAATCCGCACGGCTTTGGATTCATAATCCACGTCAGGCACGGCGCTGAAGTTGAGATTCAGCAACCGACAAATCGTCAGAGGAGAACATCATGAGTTGGCTTGAAAAACTGCTTCCGCCCAAAATTCAGCACACCGACCCGGCAGACCGCCGCAGTGTGCCCGAAGGTTTGTGGATCAAGTGCCCCAGCTGTGAGACTGTTCTCTACAACTCAGATCTGGCGCAAAACCAAAATGTCTGCCCCAGTTGCAGCCACCACCACCGCATCGACGCGCGCGCGCGCCTCAACCTGTTTTTGGACAACGAAGGCCGCTTCGAGATTGGCCAGGAAGTTCTGCCGGTCGATGCGCTGAAATTCAAAGACAGCCGCAAATACCCGGATCGCCTCAAAGAAGCGATGGAGGGCACCGGCGAAACCGATGCCCTGATTGTGATGGGCGGGGCGGTGCATGGCATCAGCCTGGTGGCTGCTTGTTTCGAATTTGGCTTCATGGGCGGCAGCATGGGCTCGGTCGTCGGCGAGCGCTTCGTGCGTGGTGTGCAATCTGCCATTGAGCAGAAAGTTCCCTTTGTTTGTTTCACCGCCACCGGCGGCGCGCGTATGCAAGAAGGCCTGCTCTCGCTCATGCAAATGGCCAAGACCAATGCGGCCCTCACCCAGCTGGCCAAGAAAGGCCTGCCCTACATCAGTGTCCTGACCGACCCCACCATGGGCGGTGTCAGTGCCGGATTTGCATTCTTAGGTGACATCGTCATCGCTGAGCCGAAAGCACTCATCGGCTTTGCGGGCCCACGCGTGATCGAGTCCACCGTGCGCGTGACCTTGCCCGAGGGTTTCCAGCGGGCTGAATTCCTGCAACAAAAAGGCGCCGTGGACATGATTTGCGATCGCCGTGAGCTGCGCAAGACTGTGGCCAATGCCTTGGCCATGCTGCAACGCCTGCCCGCTGACGCGGTCATTTAAGACCTTGTCGTTGACACGCGCCGTGCCCCGGTGCGGCACGTGCGGCCCCCGCCTTCCCAGTCTCATTAAAATAGCGGGTTGATGCGGCTTAGAGCCGCTTAACCTCGCTGACGGCCCCTTATGGCCACACGCCCCTGACGGCCCAACTTTGTGACCTTTCATGTCTGACACCAACACCCCCCCCGCGCCCCAGGACGAGAACCAACTCATCGCCGAGAGACGCGACAAACTCAAAGCCATTCGCCAACAGCAAGCCGACGGCAAAGGGCCGGCCTTCCCCAACGACTTCAAGCCCGCTGACCGCGCCGCCGACCTCTTTGCTGCGCACGCAGGTCAGACCGCTGAAGGCCTGCTCGAGCAAGGCAGCATGGCCAGCGTGGCCGGACGCATGATGCTCAAGCGCGTCATGGGCAAAGCCAGCTTTGCCACCCTGCAAGACAGCACGGGGCGCATCCAGATTTACGTCAAGGGCGAAGACATCGGGCTGGACCTGTATGAGCATTTCAAGCACTGGGACCTGGGCGACATCGTGGCCGCCGAGGGCCGCATCTTCAAGACCAAGACCGGCGAGTTGTCGATCCATGCCACCAGCGTGCGCCTGCTCACCAAAAGCCTGCGCCCCATGCCCGACAAGTTCCATGGCATCAATGACCAGGAGGTCAAATACCGCCAGCGTTATGTGGACCTGATGACGGACGACGAAGCGCGCCAGCGTTTCATCGCGCGCAGCCGGGCGGTCAGCTCCATTCGCGAATTCATGGTCTCCCACCAGTTCCTTGAAGTGGAAACGCCCATGCTGCACCCGATCCCCGGGGGCGCCAACGCCAAGCCCTTCATCACGCACCACAACGCGCTGGACCAGGAGATGTTCCTGCGCATCGCGCCCGAGCTCTACCTCAAACGCTTGATCGTGGGCGGCTTTGAGCGCGTGTTCGAGATCAACCGCAACTTCCGCAATGAAGGCATCTCGGTGCGTCACAACCCCGAGTTCACCATGATGGAGTTCTACGCGGCTTACTGGGATTACCAGGACCTGATGACCTTCACCGAGTCCCTCATCCGCCATGCCGCGGTCCAAGCCACCGGCAGCACCGAGTTGAGCTATGCCGGCCGTGCGGTGGATTTGGCCAAACCCTTTGAACGCCTGACCATTCGCGAAGCCATCCTCAAGTACACCGAAGCAGGCGAGCAGGTGGATTCGCGGGAGTGGTTGATGGCGGCTTTGAAAAAGCTGGGCCTGACCGAAGAAAAAAACAAGCTGTCCACCCGCTCGCTGGCGGGCTTGCAGGTGATGTATTTCGAAGAGACCGTGGAAGAGAAGCTGTGGCAGCCTACCTTCATCTGCGAGCACCCGGTGGAAATTTCGCCGCTGGCGCGCGCCAGCGACAAGCACCCGGAAGTGACCGAGCGCTTTGAGCTCTACATCACCGGCCGCGAATTCGGCAACGGCTTCTCCGAATTGAATGACGCCGAAGAGCAGGCCGCCCGTTTCCAGTCGCAAGTGGCGGCCAAAGACAGCGGGGACGACGAAGCCATGTTCTACGACCACGACTTTGTGCGGGCGCTGGAGTACGGCATGCCACCCACCGGTGGCTGCGGCATCGGCATTGACCGTTTGATGATGCTGCTCACCGACAGCCCGAGCATCCGGGACGTGATCCTCTTCCCCGCCCTGCGCCGGGAAGCCTGAGGCTCAGTCAGCGCGCGGCCGGCATGCCTCAGGGCAGCTGGTCGAGCGAGCGCATGTAGTCACTCGACACCATCAGCGTGTCCCAGTCCAGCGCGGGCGTGCGTGGCAACAAAGCCTGACGGCGTTCCTCACTGCGCTCCGACGCCTGCCAGGCCTGCTGAACCAGGGCCTGTGTGAGCCCTGAAATCAGTTCATCCACCGCCTGCCCGCCATCAAGCGACTGGTTGCACAAGAGCACCATGTCA
>CANGMW010000047.1 GCA_947454695.1 Comamonadaceae bacterium
CAATACCGTGGCGTTGTAGCTTTCAATCGCCGCGTCCAGATCCGCCGCCTTGCCACGCAAATTGGCGCGCAAACGATCACCATCGAACAGGGGCAAGCGAATAGCCGGTCCCACGCCCCACTGCTGGCTACCGTTCTCGGTGAGGCGGTCTAAGCCAATGCTGGAATAACCGGCAAAGGCCACCAGGTTCACATTCGGGTAAAACATCGTGCGTGCATTGGCCACGTCGTTCACGCCCGCCTCTACCCGCCAGCGGGCGGCCGTCACATCGGCGCGGCGTGCTAACAGGTCAGCGGGTATCACAGGGTTCAGCGCCCCTGTGCGAATCGACGACAAAGCGACGGGCCGAATTGCCGGCATGGCTTGCGACTGGCCTGTCAAAGCGGCCAAGGCATGCGTGGCCAGGCTCAGTTGTTCTTGCAGGACTTCGAGTTGCAAGCGGGCTTCAGGCACGCCGCCCTCACTTTGCCGCAGCTCCAAGCGGGTGTCCAAACCGGCCTCCACTCTGGCCTGCACCAGCGTGAGTATTGCTTGACGCTGCGCCACGGTGCGCTTGGCCAAGGTCAACTGTTCATTCAAACGCAAGATCTGAAAATAAGCACGCGTCACTTGGACGGCCAGCATCAGGCGCGCGGCTTGCGCATCCGCAGCGGCCGCTTGCGCCCCACCCAGGGCAGCGGCCAGCGCCGCGCTGTTCTTGCCAAAGAAATCCAGCTCCCAGCTGGCACCCAGTTGCAGCGTGCCCATGTCCAGAACAGAACCAGCCAGAGGCGGCGGATAAATACCGTTCTTGGTGAATTGTTGACGGGTGGCATCGAGTTGGGCATTGACCTGCAACTGGCTGGCGGAATCCGCCAGCGTCACGCCGGCGCGGGCACGCGCGACGCGGGTTTGCACCAACTTGAGATTGGGATTGGCTTGTAAGGCTTGTTCAATCAAAGCGCTGAGTTGGTCATCGCCAAATGCCAGCCACCACTGCTGCGCCAGCACCGGCGCAGACACCCTGTTGTCAAGCCCGAGGGAAGCCGGTTCCCGGACTGTGGACCGGGGCGTCATCTCAGGCAGCTGGGCGCAGGCCCCGAGGCACAAAGCCAGAACAAAACCGATGCTGGAGCGGCGTCGGGGAAGTTGGAGCAGTTGGTGAAGTTGGGCGAGTCGCAAAAATTTAGTCATCATCATTCTCATAGCTGGCCTGTATGGTTTGGGCATTCAACAACATACGCGCGAGCAAGCTTTGCAAAGTTTTCCATTCGGCTTGGCTAAATCCCGCCAGATGCTCGTTTTGAACCTGACTCAAAACGGCGGGAATCCCTTGAACAGCTTTTCGACCGGCCGCGGTCATTTTGAGATTGACCACACGCCGGTCGTCTTTGGATGGCACCCGTTTGCACAGGCCTTTAGCTTCCAGCCGGTTGAGCATGCGCGTCATGGCGCCGGTGTCAAGATGGCATTCGCGTGCCAATTCCGCAGCAGTGCACGCACAGCCCGTGGAAATTTTGTACAAAGGAACCCACTGCGCGTTGGTCAAACCAGTGGGCGCCAAGGCACTTTCGACCTCTTGGGCCATGGAGACCATGATGCGACGCATCAAGTAGGCCACGCTGGTATCGGGCACATAGCTCGGGGCCTTGTAAAACGCAAGTGCTGGCTCACGCGGCTTGGTGTGTTGACGCACTTTGCTTTTGGCTGGCATGGGGGATAATATTAATTGCCTAGGCAGTCATTTTCCAAGCTGCCAATTTTACCCCCACAGAAAGCCTCTGAACGCTATGACCCAAGATAAACCCAACGCTGCTCAGCCCCAGTCACTGCGTGGTTTGCTGCCGTTTTTGCAGCCCTACCTGCTTCAAATCATCTTGGCGCTGCTGTTCCTGGTGCTTGCGGCCGCATCTACCTTGCTGTTTCCCGTGGCGCTGCGCAGCCTGATTGACGGCGGCTTGTTGCCACAAGACAAAGGGGCTCAGGTCATGGCCATGCGCGTCCATTTTTTAGAGCTATTTGGAGTCGCGGTGGCGCTGGGCCTGTTCTCGGCCATCCGCTTTTATCTGGTGAGCTGGTTGGGTGAGCGGGTCGCAGCCGATTTGCGCAATGCGGTCTATGGCCATGTGGTGAAGCAAAGCCCTGAATTTTTTGAAACCACCCAAACCGGCGAGGTGCTCTCGCGACTGAGCGGTGACACCACCTTGGTGCAAACCGTGGTGGGCTCTTCACTCTCCATGGGGTTGCGCAACTTGGTGATGGGTGCCGGGGCGCTCATGATGCTGGTGTGGACCAATCCCTACGTCATGATCCAGGTGCTGGGCATGCTGGTGCTGGTGGTCATCCCGGCGGTCTGGTTTGGTCGGCGTGTGCGGCGACTGTCCCGCGCCAGTCAGGACCGCGTGGCCGATGCCAGCGCTATAGCGGCTGAGGTGCTCAACGCCATCCCCGTGGTGCAAAGTTACACCGCTGAAGCGCGAGAGTCTGCCCGTTTTGGCGCCTCCACCGAAAACGCGTTCCAAACCTCGGTCCGCCGTATCAGCTCGCGCTCGGTGCTGGTGGCCTTCATCATCATTGCCACCTCAGCCGCCCTGCTCTTCGGGCTGTACCAAGGCACCCAAGCGGTGATGCGCGGCGACATCTCTGCCGGACACCTGGGACAAACCGTGATGTACGTGATCATCTTGGCCGGTGCGTTTGCCGTGCTGGGCGAAGTCTATGGCGACCTCTTGCGCGCTGCAGGGGCCACCGAGCGCCTGATGGAGTTACTCAGTGCGCGATCAGCGATCAGCGAACCCGCGCAGCCCGTGCGTCCCAGCTGGCCACAAGCTGGCAGCGCTGTGGCGTTTTCCGATATGACGTTTCACTACCCCTCACGACCGGCGCAAGCGGCTTTGAGCCACTTCAGCTTGAACGTGCGCGCCGGTGAAACCGTGGCGCTTGTGGGGCCCAGTGGGGCTGGCAAGAGCACGGTATTTTTGTTGTTGCTGCGGTTTTACGATCCCACGCAAGGGGGTATCACACTCGATGGCGTGCCCATCGCGCAGCTGTCACTGCAAGACTTGCGCAGCCGCATCGGTATCGTGCCCCAGGATCCGGTGATATTTTCTACCAGCGCTTTGGAGAACATTCGCTATGGACTGCCGGGTGCGACCGAGGCCCAAGTACATGCGGCCGCCAAGGCCGCCTTCGCCGATGAATTTATCCGCGAGCTGCCTGAGGGCTACAACACCTTCTTGGGCGAGCGGGGTGTTCGCCTGAGCGGGGGGCAACGCCAGCGCATTGCGATTGCGCGCGCCATGCTGAAAAATCCGCCACTGCTGTTGCTGGACGAAGCCACCAGCGCGCTCGATGCCGAGAGCGAGCGCATGGTGCAAGCCGCCTTGGAGTCGGCCATGCGTAACCGAACCACCCTGGTCATTGCACACCGATTGTCGACGGTTCAAAAAGCAGACCGGATTGTGGTGATTGACCACGGCCAGATTGTGGAAGAGGACAGCCACGACACCCTGGTCGCGGCCAACGGCATGTATGCACGATTGGCAGCGCTGCAGTTTGCTGGTTAGTGCAGCGGCTCTTTCAAAACATCGGGCAAAGGCATCACGGCAATACCCTCTTGCAGCAAAGCCTGGGTTTCATCGGGCGATGCCTGGCCGCGAATACCTCGCTCGGGCACTTCGCCGTAATGCATCTTTCGCGCCTCTTGGGCAAACTTTGGGCCTACATCTTCGGTCTGGGCCACAATTTTTCGGGCCACCGCGAGCCAGGCTGCCTGCAAGGCCTGCTCCGCCTGGCCCGACACCAGCGCTTGAGAAGAAGCCAAGGCAGGTTGTGAAGGTGCCGCAGCGGCTGGCACGATTGCACTTGCGTCACCTGCCCCTAGGTTCAAGCGCGGAGCACTGAGTTTTTTGGTGATTGCCGTGTCGCTGCACACCGGACACGCGACCAAACCTTTGCCCAATTGGGCAAGGTAGTCGTCCTCCGAAGCAAACCAGCCTTCGAAGACATGCTGGTGGGTGCAATGCAGATCAAGAACTTTCATGCCGGCGATTATGGTTCAAGCGCTGGCGCTTGGGGACTCAACCACTCCAAAGACCAGACCCCGCTGAGCACGTTTTGCAGCCACAGCGCAGCAGTCAAGGTCTTGGCGTCGGTGATTTGGCCATCACGGCACCAGTCCAGCACTTCTTGCGGCGTGGCACTGAACACGTCCAGAAATTCACCGTCATCCAGACGCCGCTCACCGGAGGTGAGGCCTTTAGCGAACCAGATGTCGATGAATTCGGTGGAGTAGGAAATCACCGGGTGCAAAACACCGGCGCGCGCCCAGTAGATCGCGGTATAGCCGGTTTCTTCCAGCAACTCACGCTGGGCACAGGCCAAGATGTCTTCACCCGGATCGAGCTTGCCGGCAGGAAACTCCACCATGGTGCGGCCCATGGGGTAACGGAATTGGCGCTCTAAGACGACGCGCAATTGGCCGCTGGCATCTTCAAGCAAGGGAACGATCATGACGGCGCCGGGGTGAATGACGTATTCACGCACGGTGCTGGCACCGTCAGGCAAGCGAACCGTGTCGCGAAAGGCATGGAGAAATTTCCCGCGCAGGATTTCTACGCTGTCAATTTTTTCTTCACGCAGATGCGGGTGCTGATCCACAATGCCAACCCGTGGTGCTCGTACAGACCGCGATCAGCCAAGCGCCGCCGTGGCGATCAGTCAGACACCCAGCATCTGGATGATGGCGCGGTTGCACAAGTCCATCAAGCCGGCGGGAAACAGGCCCAGGATCATGACCAGCGCACCGTTGATACTCAACACCACGCGCACATCGGCGCTGGCAGACACCGTACTGGCGGTGATGGGCGCATCGAAGTACATGAGCTTGACGATGCGCAGGTAGTAGAAGGCGCCGATCAAAGACATCATCACCGCAAAGACAGCCAGCCCGATGTGCAGCGCCTGACCCGAAGCAATCAGGGCTTGCAGGACCGACAATTTGGCATAAAAGCCCACCATGGGCGGAATGCCCGCCAGAGAGAACATGCAAATGCCCATGATGGCAGCGTACAGCGGGCTGCGTTGGTTCAGGCCTGCGAAATCAGCGATCTCTTCGCTCTCAAAACCATCACGCGCCAAGAGCAGAATCACGCCGAAAGTGGCCAGCGTGGTAAGCACGTAGGTCACCACATAGAACATGGCCGAGCTGTAGGCATTGGCGGTCGAGAAGGTGTTGCCGTTGATGACGCCGGACATCAGGCCCAGCAGCACAAAGCCCATTTGCGAAATGGTGGAAAAAGCCAGCATGCGCTTGAGGTTGGTCTGCGCAATAGCTGCCAGGTTACCCACCAACAAAGAGCCGATGGACAAGACCATCAGCATCTGTTGCCAGTCAATCGCCAAAGGCAGCATGCCCTCCACCAGCAGACGAATCACGATGGCAAACGCAGCGAGTTTGGGTGCGCCGGCGATGAGCAAAGTCACCGCGGTGGGTGCGCCCTGGTAAACGTCAGGAATCCACATGTGAAATGGCACCACGCCCAGCTTGAAGGCCAGGGCCGCCACCACAAACACCAAACCAAACACCAGCACCTGGTGGTTCACATGGCCGGAGCTGATGGCTTGCAAGACCACATTGATGTCCAGGGAGCCGGTGGCACCGTACATCATGGACAAGCCGTAAAGCAGGAAGCCGGACGCCATGGCGCCCAGCACAAAGTACTTCATGGCCGCTTCAGTGGCGTTCACGTTGTCACGGCGCAGCGCGACCAAGGCGTAGCTGGCCAGGGTCAGCAACTCCAGACCCAGGTAGATCATCAGGAAGTTGTTGCCCGACATCATGATGAACATGCCCAAGAGCGCGAACATGCTCAAGGAGAACAGCTCACCACCGCGCAACATGTCGCGCTGTGCGGCATAGGGTCGCCCGTAAACCAAGGTCACCATCACCGCCAGCGTGGCAAAGCATTTGAGCCAATTGCCCATGGGGTCGCTCAAGACCATATTGCTCACGGCATAGATGGTGATCCCGGCGCTTGCATACAGGTACTGCAGGACGGCCACGACACCGAGGCTGCCCAGGGTGAGCACATAGGTGAGTGTGCGCAGTCGGCTTTTCACGCCCAGATCCAGCAGGGTGATCAGGCAGGCCATGACGAGCAGGACGATTTCGGGATAAACCGCGAGCCAGCTGAGTTTGTCAGTCATCTTCAGTCTTTCAATTCGGTTTGATCAGTTCAGTTTGGACTGCGCCACGTGTTTGAGCAGCTCGGTGACCGAGCTGTCCATCACATCGGTGAAGGGTTTGGGGTACACGCCCATGGCGAGCACGGCAATGGCCAGCAAGGCCAGCATCAGGAACTCGCGACTGCTGATGTCGCTCAGTTCTTTGACGTGGTGGTTGGCTACGGGTCCGAGGTAGACACGCTTGAACATCCACAAGGTGTAGGCCGCGCCAAAAATCAGCGCCGTGGCGGCTGCAAAGCCCAACCAGAAATTGGCTTTGACCGCGCCCAGAATCACCATCCACTCGCCCACGAAACCAGCAGTGCCCGGCAGGCCGCAGTTGGCCATCGCAAAGAACAGGGCAAAGGCGGCGAACTTGGGCATGGTGTTGACCACCCCGCCATAGGCCGCGATCTCACGCGAATGCACACGGTCGTACAGCACGCCAATAGAGAGGAACATGGCGCCGGACACAAAGCCGTGCGCGATCATCTGCACCAGGCCGCCGGAGACGCCCAGGTCGTTGAAGATGAAAAAGCCCAAAGTCACAAAACCCATGTGTGCCACCGACGAATAGGCCACGAGTTTTTTCATGTCCTGCTGCACCATGGCCACCAGACCCACATAGACCACCGCAATCAGTGACAAGGCAATCATCAGCCAGGCCCACTCATGCGCAGCATCGGGGGCGATCGGCAACGAGAAGCGCAGGAAGCCGTAGGCACCCAGCTTCAACATGATGGCCGCCAGCACCGCGGAGCCGCCGGTGGGCGCTTCCACGTGCACGTCGGGCAACCAGGTGTGCACCGGCCACATCGGCACCTTCACGGCAAACGCCGCAAAGAAGGCAAAAAACACCAATGTTTGTGTGGTGCTGCTCAAGGGCAGCGCATGCCAGACCGAGATATCAAAGCTGCCGCCGGACTTGGTGTACAGGTAAATCAGGGCAATCAGCAGCAGCAAGGAGCCGAGCAAGGTGTAGAGGAAAAACTTGAAGGCGGCGTAAATCTTATTGGGTCCGCCCCACACGCCGATGATCAGGTACATCGGAATCAGGGTGGCTTCGAAAAAGACGTAGAACAGCAAGCCGTCCAAAGCGCAGAACACGCCAATCATCAGGCCGCTCAAAATCAGGAAGGCGCCCATGTACTGGTTGACGCGGGTGGTGATCGCTTCCCAACCCGCGATGACCACAATCACATTGATGAAAGCGGTCAGCAGCACAAACCACAAGGAGATGCCGTCCACACCCAGGTGGTAATTCACATTGAAGCGCTCCATCCACGGCTGGTTCTCGACGAACTGCATGGCGGCGGTTCCCAACTGGAACTCGCCGTAAAGCGGCAAGGTCACCAGCAGACTCACCAAGGCGCCGATCAGCGCAAACCAGCGCACCACGCGCGCATGCTCATCACGCCCCAGGGCGAGCAACACGGCACCGAAAGCAATCGGTGTCCAAATAGCCAGGCTCAACAATCCCATCTTGTTCTTCTCCTTAACGTGCGAGCCATTCGGCGATCATGGGCCAGGTGACAAAGTACGTCATCAGCGCCAACACGCCAACGATCATGGCCAGCGCGTAGTGGTACAGGTAGCCGGACTGTGCGCGGCGAACCACGCCAGACACCCAAGCCACCAATTTCCAGGAACCATTGACCACGCCACCATCGATGATGGCCTGATCGCCGCCCTTCCACAGACCGGTCCCCAGCAGGCGAGCGCCGCGGGCCAGAATGTTTTCGTTGAACCAGTCCATGTAGTACTTGTTTTCCAGCAAGGTGTACACGGGCATGAAGAGGCGCTTGATGGCGGCGGGCAAAGCCGGGTTGACCATGTACATGTAGTAGGAACTGGCCACACCGGCAATCGCCAACCACAGGGGCAAGCTGGTAAGTGAATGCAGTGCCATGGCCACCGGGCCGTGGAAGGCCTCTTTGAGTTCCTCCATCACGGGGTGACGTTCAAGATTGACAAAGATCGCGTCTTTGAAGAAGTCGCCATACAACATCGGCTCAATCGTGAGGTAACCGATCACCACGGAAGGAATCGCCAGCAACACCAGCGGCACCGTCACCACCCAGGGCGACTCGTGCGGCTCGTGGTGATCATGGTGATCGTCATGGTGACCGTGGTCATCATGGTGGGCATCCGGGTTCTGGTCGTAACGCTCTTGGCCATGGAAGACCAGGAAATACATGCGGAACGAGTAGAAGGCCGTGACAAACACGCCGGCCAGCACCGCAAACGAGGCGAACCCGGCGCCGTACACATGGCTTTCCTGAACCGCTTCAATGATGCTGTCTTTGGAGTAAAAACCGGCAAACAGCGGCGTGCCGATCAAGGCCAGCGAGCCTAGCAAAGAGGTGATCCAGGTGATGGGCATGTACTTGCGCACACCCCCCATCCAACGGATGTCCTGGTTGTGGTGCATGCCCATGATCACCGATCCGGCGCCGAGGAACAGCAAGGCTTTGAAGAAGGCGTGCGTCATGAGGTGGAACACGGCCACCGAGTAGGCCGAGGCACCCAGCGCCACCGTCATGTACCCCAGCTGTGACAGCGTGGAGTACGCGACCACGCGCTTGATGTCGTTTTGGATGATGCCCAAAAATCCCATGAACAGCGCCGTGATAGACCCGATCACCATGATGAAGCTCAAAGCGGTGTCGCTGAGTTCAAACAAGGGGGACATGCGAGCCACCATGAAGATACCAGCCGTCACCATGGTCGCGGCGTGGATCAGCGCGGAGATCGGGGTCGGGCCTTCCATCGAGTCGGGCAGCCACACATGCAGCGGGAACTGAGCCGACTTGCCCATGGCGCCGATGAAGAGGCAAATGCAGATCACCGTCACCAGCATCCAGGAGGTGCCGGGAAAGGTGAGCGCGGCCAAGTCGTCGGCCTTGGCAAACGCTTCGGTGTAGTTCAGCGTGCCGGCATAGGCGGCAATGAGGCCAATGCCCAGAATGAAGCCGAAGTCACCCACGCGGTTAACCAGAAAGGCCTTCATATTGGCGAAGATCGCCGTGGGCTTGTTGAACCAGAAACCGATCAGCAAGTAAGACACCAGGCCCACCGCTTCCCAGCCGAAGAACAGCTGCAGCATGTTGTTGCTCATCACCAGCATCAACATGGAGAAGGTGAACAAGGAGATGTAGGCGAAGAAACGGTTGTAGCCTTCGTCCTCTTCCATGTAGCCGATGGTGTAGATGTGCACCATGAGCGAGACAAAAGTCACCACGCACATCATCATGGCGGTCAGGCCGTCGACCAGAAAACCGATTTCCATTTTGAGGCCGCCCGTCACCATCCAGGTGTACAGGGTCTCATTAAAACGGGCATCGTCCACCGCAACGCTTTTGAGCGTGAGGGCCGACAAAACAAAGGCCACCAACACGCCCAGGATGGTGAGCGAGTGCGCCAATCGGCGCCCGATCCAGTTACCGCCGAACTGGGTGCCAAAGACACCGGCCAGCACGGCACCAACCAACGGTGCCATCGGCACCATGAGCAACGTAGAAGCAGAAAGGGTTTGGCTCATAGTGGTTTAGCCTTGGAGCGAATGAAGTTCATCCACATTGATGTTGGACTTGTTACGGAACAGCAGCACCAGAATGGCCAGGCCGATGGCCGACTCGGCGGCCGCCACCGTCAGAATGAAAAACACAAACACCTGCCCGTTCATATCGCCCAGGTAATGCGAGAACGCGACAAAGTTCATGTTCACGGCCAGCAGCATCAGCTCGATGGCCATGAGCAAGACGATGAGGTTTTTGCGGTTCAGGAAAATGCCCACCACCGCCATGGCAAACAGCATGGCACCAAGGGCCAGAAAATGTCCGAGTGTGAGCGTCATGATTTGACTTCCTCTTGGGTAACAGGCGCAGCAGGTGCGGCGCGGGTGGCCTCTACCTTCATCACGACGAGGCGATCACGCGCTTTCACGCGCACTTGCACGGAAGGATCGATCGTCTTGGTGTCTTTGCGAGCGCGCAAGGTCAGCGCGATGGCAGCAATCATGGCCACCAGCAAAATCACGGCGGCCACCTGAACGGGGTAGACGTACTCGGTGTAGAGCAACACACCCAGCTCCTTGGTGTTGGACACCGCCACGGGCAGTTGACCCACAGCACCCAGCACTTGGGGTTCTTCCGTGACGCGGAAACCCGACATCAGCACGGCGGCCATCTCCAGCACCACCACCGCACCCAAAGTGGCGCCCAGCGGGAAATGCTTCCAGAAGCTGCGGCGCAAAGCGTCGATCTTGATGTCCAGCATCATCACCACAAACAGGAACAGCACCATCACAGCGCCCAGGTACACCAGCACCAGGGTGATGGCCAAAAATTCAGCCTTGAGCAACAACCAGATGGCCGATGCCTGCGAAAAGGTGAGCATGAGGAACAGCACCGCGTGCACAGGGTTGCGCGCCGTGATCACGCGGAATGCTGAAAACAGCATCACCAGTGAGAAGAAATAGAAGAAACCCGTCTTGACGTCCATGGTGGCTCTTTAAGTGGTTCGGTAGGAGGGGCTGGGTTTAACGGTACTTGGCGTCGGCCGCTTTGGCCGCAGCAATTTCGCTCTCGTAGCGGTCACCCACGGCAAGCAACATCTCTTTGGTGAAATACAGGTCACCCCGTTTTTCGCCGTGGTATTCCAAAATGCTGGTCTCTACGATGGAGTCCACCGGGCAGCTCTCTTCGCAAAAGCCGCAGAAGATGCACTTGGTCAGATCAATGTCGTAGCGGGAGGTGCGACGGCTGCCATCCTCGCGCACGCCGGACTCGATCGTGATGGCCAAAGCCGGGCAGACCGCTTCGCACAGTTTGCAAGCGATGCAGCGCTCTTCACCGTTTTCGTAACGGCGCAAGGCGTGCAGGCCACGGAAACGCGGCGAGAGCGGGGTTTTTTCTTCCGGGAACTGGATGGTGACTTTGCGTCGGAACGCGTAGCGACCTGTCAAAGCCATGCCCTTGAAGAGTTCCACGAGCATGAAGCTCTTGAGGAAATCCTTGAGCGAGAAGCTTGTCGCAGCTTGAGATGTTGCAGTTGCAGCCATGTCGTTTTCCGCTTAATTCCAAATAGACCAGGGCGTTTGCATCCACACGCCCACGATGAGCAGCCACACCAAGGTGACCGGGATAAAAATCTTCCAGCCCAAACGCATGATCTGGTCATAGCGAAAGCGCGGGAAGGTGGCACGGATCCAAATGAACATGGACACCACCACGAAAGTTTTCAGGCCCAACCAGATCCAACCTGGCACCCAGTTGAACAAGGCGTGGTCAATCGGGGACAACCATCCGCCCAGGAACATCAAGACAGCCAGGATGGAGACCAACCACATGCTGGCGTATTCCGCCAGGAAGAAGATGGCAAAACCCATGCCGGAGTACTCCACCATGTGACCGGCCACGATTTCGGCTTCGCCTTCGACGACGTCAAACGGATGGCGGTTGGTCTCGGCCACGCCGGAGATCAGGTACACCAGAAAAATCGGGAACAGCGGCAGCCAGTTCCAGGACAAAAAGCCCAGACCCATGTCAGCCAACTGGCCTTTGGCTTGGCCCATCACGATGTCGGTGAGGTTCATGCTGCCCGAGACCATGAGTACCACCAGGAAGCAAAAGCCCATGGCGATCTCGTAGCTGACCATTTGTGCCGAAGCACGCAGGGCGCCCAGGAAAGCGTATTTGGAGTTAGAGGCCCAGCCCGCGATGATCACGCCATACACCTCAATCGAGGTGATGGCCATGACAAGCAGCAGACCCGCGTTGACATTGGTCAGCGCCAGATCGGGACCGAACGGAATCGCCACCCAAGCGGCCAGCGCGGGCATGATGGCCATGACCGGCCCGAGACGGAAAAGTCCTGGAGCGGCGGCCGTGGGCTGGATCAGCTCTTTGGTCAGGAGTTTGAGCGCATCGGCAATCGGCTGCAACAAACCAAAAGGTCCGACGCGGTTGGGGCCCAGACGCACTTGCATATAGCCCAGGAATTTGCGCTCCCACAGGGTCAGGTAGGCCACCGCACCCATCAGGGGGGCGAGCACCACCACGATCTTGATCAGGGCCCAGATCACCGGCCAAGCCAGCGTGCTCCACCAAGAGGCAGCGATGAGCGTCAGGCCGGCGTTATAAATCGTATCGATCATGCAGTCACCTCTTGGCGTGCAGCACGCGCATCGGCTGTGAGTTGCAACGATGGCGCACGACGGACCAGACCGTCGAG
>CANGMW010000048.1 GCA_947454695.1 Comamonadaceae bacterium
CGCTCGATGAAGTCACGGTCTTTCATGACATAGAGCTGAAACCAGAAGGGGTGACGGTCTGTCGCTTGCGCCACATCTTCCAGCGAGCAAATGCTCATGGTCGAGAGCGTGAAGGGAATGCCAAACGCCTTGGCGGCACGTGCGGCCAGAATTTCACCGTCGGCATGCTGCATCCCGGTCAAGCCTACCGGGGCAATGGCCACCGGCATGCTGACCTTCTGGCCGATCATGGTCGACTCGGTGCTGCGGTTTTCCATGTTGACCGCGACGCGCTGGCGCAATTTTATTTTCTGGAAATCGGCTTCGTTGCCGCGGTAGGTGCTCTCGGTCCAGGAACCGCTGTCGGCGTAGTCATAGAACATGCGCGGCACGCGCTTTTGTGCCAGAACGCGCAGGTCTTCAATGTTGGTGATCACAGGCATGGGGGTCTCCTTCGTTTTTTCAATGTTAATGCCAACCGGGGCCGTGTTGAGGGCGGCTTGTCTCGCAGAGGACGACTCAGTCGCCCAGACAAATGCCCAAATCGCGCGCGGTCTGCACCGTGTCACCGTCCAGGGGCACGCGTTTCATGCGCCCGGCCACATCTTGCAGGGGCACATGCACCACGTTCGGGTAGGCCAGCGAGACCATCACGCCGCTGACGCCTTGCGCCAGTGCACGCACGGCCGCCGTACCAAAACGCTTGGCCACCACCCTATCCAGCGCCGAGGGGCTGCCGCCGCGCAGCAAATGCCCCAGCACCACGACGCGCGTGTCTTTGCCGGTGCGTTGTGCCAGTGCATGGGCGATGGACTCGCCCACGCCGCCAAGACGTTCAGCTTGCCCCGCCTGCCCGGGGGCGGCCAGCACTCGCTGTCCGTTCAATGGCAAGGCGCCTTCCGCCACGACCACCAGCGCGTAACGGCGACCCTGTTCGTCGCGTTGCATGATCTTGCGCGCCACCGCGTCCAGATCGGCGTCAATTTCCGGAATCAAAATCGCGTGCGCCCCGCCGGCGATGCCGGCATGCAGAGCAATCCAACCGGCATAGCGCCCCATCACTTCCACCACCATCACACGCTCATGGCTTTGCGCGGTGCTGTGCAGGCGGTCGATGCATTCGCTGGCAAAGGCCACCGCGCTGTCAAAGCCAAAGGTGGTGAAGGTTTTGTCTAAATCGTTGTCGATGGTCTTGGGCACGCCCACCACGCGCAGGCCTTTTTGCTGCAAGGCGTGGGCAATCGCCAAGGTGCCGTCACCGCCCACACACACCAAGGCATCAATGCCTTCGCGTTCAAAGTAAGCCACGATCTCGTCGCTGCGATCGATCTCGACGAACGTACCGTCAGCTTGTTGTGTGGGGAAACGCAAAGGGTCGCCCCGGTTGGTGGTGCCCAGGATCGTGCCGCCCAGGTGCGCGATGCCGCGCACCCGCTCCCAGCTCAGGCGCTCCACGCCACCGTGCGGGTAGTGCTGCGGCTGCAGGATGCCGTTGAAGCCATCGCGAATCCCCAAGCATTCCCAGCCTTGGCGCATGGCCGCAGAAAAGACAGCGTAGATGACGGCGTTGAGGCCCGGTGCATCACCGCCACCGGTGCTGATGGCGATGCGGCGAAGTGGTGTGTTCATGGCGTGCAGCGTTTTAAAAAGCTGCGTGTCTGGCGTTCAACCGCAGGCGTGGTCGGCTTCGTGGCTGCCGCAAGAAGGCAAGGCAACACCTTCAGGGGACGCGCCCGCAGGCAGGGTTTCGGTGCGGGTGTCGTAGCCTTTTTCTTTCAGGTAGCTCACCAAACTTGCATCCATGCTGTTGGCATGCATGGGAAACCATTCGACCAGCGCTTCAAGCATTCGGGGTATCAGGTCGAGCTCGCCGGCAGTGGCACGACGATCGACCTCGCGCATGATGTCCAGCACATTATTGTGCTGTGAGAAGTGACAAAAATCGGCTGAGATACCGGTGGCCAGCATCCAGCGTTCTTCCTGCGCAAAGTGCTCCACGGTGTGGGCGAGCAGTTCTTGGAACTTGGCCAGTTGCTGCTCAGGTTCACAGGCGGCGGTGGCATTGACCAATTCAACGAATTCCTGGTGCGTCACATCGGTGCGCTCATCACCCAGCAACAGGTCTTGGGTCCATTCCATAGTCGCGACGGTGCTCATGCTGATTTCTCCGGGTTCAAACGTTGGTGGTGGCGGGCGATCTGTGCATTCACCTGAGCCGGCGCTGTGCCACCCAGCGTGTTGCGCGCGTTCAGTGAACCGCGCAGGGACAGCACCTCGTACACATCTTTCTCAATCGTGGGATTGAATTCCTGCAAAACTTTCAAGGGCAGCTCCGACAAGTCCACGCCGTGGCTGATGGCGGCTTTGACCGCATGCGCCACGGTTTCATGGGCATCACGGAAGGGCAAGCCTTTTTTCACCAGGTAGTCGGCTAAATCGGTGGCGGTGGCATAGCCTTTGAGCGCGGCGCGCTCCATGGCCTCGGGCTTGACGGTGATGCCGCCCACCATGTCCGCAAAAATGCGCAAGGTGTCCTTCAGGGTGTCCACCGTGTCAAACAGCGGCTCTTTGTCTTCCTGGTTGTCTTTGTTGTAGGCCAGGGGCTGACCTTTCATCAAAGTGATGAGGCCCATGAGGTGGCCCACCACGCGCCCGGTCTTGCCGCGCGCGAGTTCAGGGACATCGGGGTTTTTCTTCTGCGGCATGATGGAACTGCCGGTGCAGAAGCGATCAGCCAGTTCGATAAAACCAAAGCTCTGGCTCATCCACAAAATCAGTTCTTCACTCAGGCGGCTGGTGTGCACCATGGTCAGCGTGGCAGCGGCGGTGAATTCAATGGCAAAGTCGCGGTCGCTCACCGCGTCCAAACTGTTCTGGCACACGCCCTCCATGGCCAGCGTGCGCGCCACGCGCTCACGGTCCAGCGGATAGCTGGTGCCGGCCAGCGCGGCGGCGCCCAAGGGCAGGCGGTTCACACGACGGCGCACGTCGTGCATGCGCTCGGCGTCGCGCGCGAACATTTCCACATAGGCCAGCATGTGGTGGCCAAAGCTCACGGGTTGCGCCACTTGCAAATGGGTGAAGCCCGGCAGGATCACCTCGACATGCTTTTCGGCAATGTGCAGCAAAGCTTGCTGCAAGTCGGTGAGCAAACCGCTGATGAGGTCGATCTCGTCGCGCAGCCACAGGCGAATGTCGGTGGCCACCTGGTCGTTGCGGCTGCGTCCGGTGTGCAGTCGCTTGCCCGCATCGCCCACCAGCTGGGTGAGGCGCGCCTCGATGTTCAGGTGCACGTCTTCCAGATCGAGCTTCCAGTCAAACTGCCCTGAAACAATTTCTTGGGTAATGGTGGCCATGCCGGACTGAATGGCCGCGTGGTCAGCAGCGTTGATGATGCCTTGGGCGGCCAACATCTCAGCGTGCGCCAGGCTGCCGCGAATGTCGGCTTGCCATAAACGTTTGTCAAAAAACACGCTGGCGGTGTAGCGCTTGACCAGATCGCTCATGGGCTCGGAGAACAAGGCCGACCAGGCTTGCGACTTTTTATCCAGTTGATTTTTAGACATGGCTTGATTTTATCGGCCTTCAAGGCGTTTTCCGTCACAAATGGGTTATCGTAGAGCGCTTCTGCTTTGAAAGGACTTCCGTGGCGAAACCCAACTACCAGTATGAGAAACGCCAGCGCGAACTGGAGAAGAAGAAAAAGAAAGCTGAGAAAGCTCAGCGTAAAGCCTCAGACCCCCACGGCAACGAGTCCGAAGACGGTGGCGATGAGCCTGTAGAACCCGCGGTTGATCCAGCCTCAAACCCCTCAGAGCCAGCAAAAGACTGATTTTCAGGGCCGAATCACATCGGCACCCGCAGGTGGCTTAAAGCTGAACGCATCAGCCGCCAGTTTGGGATTGACTTCAACTTTGCTGAAGCTCAAGACCGAGCGCTGACCAAAGCTGTCCAGAATTTCCAGCACCGCCAGTTCTGCGGCGCGAAAACCCACGCGCACCGCTTGCAACTGGCCGTCTTTGCCTTTGGGCGTCGCCACCACCCATTGCAGGCCATCCTTGTCGGGCGCCGTGCTGAGTACAAATTCAGCTTGCAGGGCTCTGAGATCAGGGGCTGCGGCAATCAAGGCGGCCGGGGTGGCGCCCAAGGCTGCCGACTGTTTACGCTGGGTCACCTGGTTCAGGTCAGCGTCAAAGAGCCACAGGCTTTGGCCATCGGCCACGATGGTTTGCTCGAAAGGTTTTTGATAGACAAACTTGAAACGGGCAGGCCGAGAAAACTCAAACCGGCCGCTCGATGTTTTGGTGCGCGCGGTTTGCCCCTCCCGAGGGGGAGACGTCACCACCTGGGTAAATTCGGCGCGCCCCGTGGTGGTCGTTTGTACAAAGTTTTGCAAGGCCGCAAGACCATCCGCCTGCACGGGCATGGCCAAGCAAAAGAACCACGCTGCCAAAATCCAACTGAAATTTTTCAAGCTCATCACTCCGGGCGCGCAGGCACCAATATTTCACGCTGGCCGCTGCCACTCATGGCACTGACCAGTCCGGCTTTTTCCATGTCTTCTACCAGGCGAGCGGCCCGGTTATAGCCAATCTTGAGATGGCGTTGCACCAGCGAGATGCTGGCACGTCGGTTCTTGAGCACCACCTCAACCGCTTGGTCGTACATCGGGTCTTTCTCGCCGCCGTCAACACCGCCACCACTGGCATCGTCCCCTTCAACGGTTCCGCCTTCGAGCACGCCTTCGATGTAATCAGGTTCGCCCTGGCTTTTGAGAAAGCTCACCACGCGGTGTACTTCTTCGTCGCTCACAAACGCGCCATGCACGCGGATGGGCAGGCCGGTTCCGCTGGGCATGTACAGCATGTCGCCCATGCCCAGCAGGGCTTCAGCACCCATCTGGTCCAGGATGGTACGGCTGTCGATCTTGCTGGACACCTGGAAAGCAATCCGCGTCGGAATGTTGGCCTTGATCAGGCCGGTGATCACGTCCACGCTGGGACGCTGCGTGGCCAAAATCAGGTGAATGCCGGCCGCACGGGCTTTTTGCGCCAAACGGGCAATCAGCTCTTCGATTTTTTTGCCCACCACCATCATCAGGTCGGCCAGCTCGTCAATCACCACCACGATGTGCGGCAATCGCTGCAGCGGCTCGGGGGCCTCGGGCGTCAAGCTAAAGGGGTTGCCGATGTGTTCGCCACGCTGTGTGGCCTCGTCAATCTTGTGGTTGTAGCCGGCCAGATTGCGCACACCCATTTTGCTCAGCAATTTGTAGCGCCGCTCCATCTCGGCCACGCACCAGGTCAGGCCATGCGCGGCCTGGCGCATGTCGGTCACCACAGGCGCGAGCAAATGCGGAATGCCCTCGTAGACGGACATCTCCAGCATCTTGGGGTCGATCATGAGCAGGCGCACATCACGGGCGTCGGCCTTGTACAGCAGACTCAGGATCATGGCGTTGATGCCCACCGACTTGCCTGAGCCGGTGGTGCCGGCCACCAACACGTGGGGCATTTTGGCCAGATCGACCACCACGGGGTTACCCACAATGTCTTTGCCCAGGCCCATGGTGAGCATGGACTTGGCTTCGTTGTAAATTTGCGAGCCCAAAATTTCCGACAACTTGATGGACTGCCGCTTGGCATTGGGCAACTCCAGCGCCATGTAATTTTTGCCGGGGATGGTCTCGACCACGCGGATGGACACCAAGCTCAGGCTGCGCGCTAAATCCTTGGCCAGACCCACGATCTGGGAGCCCTTCACCCCGGTGGCAGGTTCGATTTCATAACGGGTGATGACCGGGCCGGGCTGCGCCAAAACCACACGCACCTCGACGCCGAAATCGCGCAAGCGTTTTTCGATCATGCGACTGGTCATCTCCAGCGTTTCAGGGCCCACGGTTTCTTGGCGCGCCAGCGCGCTGTCGAGCAAATCCACCTGCGGCAGGGTGGAGTCGGGCATGTCGCTGAACAAAGGCTTTTGCCGCTCCTTGGCCACACGCTCGCTCAGGGGCACGTCGACCAACACCGGCTCAATCATCACCGGCAAAGCATGGTGTTCAATGATCTCTTCGCGCTCTTCCATCACGACTTCTTCGCGTTCCCGGGCAGCCAGCTGCCCGAAGGCCAGATCTTGTTCACGCTCGCGCTTTTCGCGGCGGGACTGGATAAAGTCATCCAACCAAGCACCGATGCGCTCAGCCAATTGACCCCAGGAAAACTGGAACACCAACGCCACACCCATCACCCAAAGGCCAATGGCGGTCAAAGCCGAACCGGCAAACCCCAGCCAGCGCACGCTCAAGGGCCCCACCCAATAACCCAGTACGCCACCACCGTGGTCCGGCAGGCGAGCCTCCAGGCTGTAGAAGCGGGACCATTCCATCGACGTGCTCGCGCACATCAACAACACCAGACCGACCCAGAACCCGGCCCGGCTGGCGGCAAAACGCGCCAGCGGCGTTGGGGGTTTCTCCAACTCGACGGGGGCTTGCAATTCATGGTCGCGTAACCACAGCGCCAGCGTGGTGAGCCAGCGCCGCACCGCAGCAGCAAAACACCACCACACAGAAAAGCCAAAGAGGTAATAACTGGCATCGGCCAGGTACGCCCCCAGTCGACCCGCCTTGTTGCGGATCGGCCCGCCCTCGCCCGTGGTGGACCAGGCGACATCCTGCAAAGAATGCGAGAGCAAGGCCAACAGCCAAAAGGACAGCAGCACCAAACCCGCGACCAGCAGAAGTTCATGCGTGAAGCGGCCCCAGCCGGTACGCGCGGGGACATCACCTTGTGGTGATTTGCGTCCTTGGAGAGTATTGAGCGAGTAAGTCATGCAATTGCCAAGCTTACCGCAGGCGGGCACAGGCCGTCAGCGCAGGTAGGCCAAGTGGGCGTTGATGCGCACCCCTCCGGCAGGCAAGGCTTCAACAAAGCCTTGCTCCTCGAAGTCTTTCATCACCCGGCTGACCATTTCCCGCGAAGCCCCCACCATTTTGGCGATGTCCTGACGGGAGATTTTTTCCCGGATCACCATGTCCTGTTGGGGGCTGCTCGCGGCCGATTCAAGTAAGACGTCCGCCACCCGGCCATACACGGTCATCAGCGCCAGGGAGCTGATTTTTCGGTCGGCTCGCCTCAGCCGCAACACCAGACCGCACAGGATGCTGTAGGCCATGGCACTGCTGCCGGCCAAGCTGCGCATGAAGACCTCCCGGCTGAGCTCCAGAACATCGGTTTGCACCTCGGTCTCTACCGTGGCGGAGTGAGGAAGCCGGTCAATCAGGCTCATTTCACCCACATGGTCACCCGTTTGCAGCGTGGCCAAAATAACCTCACGACCTTTGACATCGGTCATTACCACCCGGCAGCGGCCTGACAGAATGACGAACAAGGCATTGGATTGACTGCCCTGGGTGACCAAGGCGGTGCCGCGCTTGATGCGTCGCTTGACCACCTCACCGGCCAGCGCTTGCAACTGCGCGTCCGTCAATTTGGCAAACATGGGGACGCGCTTGAGCAAATCCAGATTGCTGAGCATGGACATACGAACTCTCCCTGAGCTTTAATTTGTGTTCTTGTAATATTGTGATTCAAACACTTGGCCTCACCTGTGATCGGTGAAGCGCCTCACTCACCAAAAGGTTAACGAATGTCACAGACCCAACACGCCCGCGTTCTGATTCTTGGATCAGGCCCGGCCGGCTACACCGCAGCCGTTTATGCTGCCCGCGCCAATCTTCAGCCCCTCTTGATCACCGGCATCGCGCAAGGCGGCCAGCTCATGACCACCACCGAGGTGGACAACTGGCCAGCCGACGTCCATGGGGTGCAAGGCCCCGAGCTGATGCAGCGTTTTTTGGAGCACGCCGAACGCTTCAAGACCCAGATCGTGTTCGATCACGTCAACAAGGTCGACTTCTCCAAGCGCCCCTTCACCCTCACCGGTGACGCGGGGACCTACACCTGCGACTCGCTCATCATTGCCACGGGGGCTTCGGCCAAGTACTTGGGCCTGCCCTCCGAAGAGGCCTTCATGGGTAAAGGCGTCTCGGGCTGCGCCACCTGCGACGGCTTTTTCTACCGCGACCAGGTCTGCTGCGTGGTGGGTGGCGGCAATACCGCCGTAGAAGAGGCGCTTTACCTCTCCAACATCGCCAGCAAGGTCTATCTGGTGCACCGCCGCGATAAGTTCAAGGCTGAACCGATCCTGGTGGACAAGGTCATGGAAAAAGTGGCGGCCGGCAAGATCGTTCTCAAAACATTCCAAACACTGGAACAGGTGCTGGGCGACGCCACCGGCGTGACCGGCGTGCGTCTCAAAAGCACCACCGACGGCAGCACCGAAGACCTGGAACTCAAAGGCTGCTTCATCGCCATTGGACACGCACCCAACACCGAGATTTTCCAGAACCAACTGGAAATGGAAAATGGCTACATCGTCACCCGCGGCGGCCTCAAAGGGTTTGCCACGCAAACCTCGGTCCCAGGCATCTTTGCCGCCGGCGATGTGCAAGACCATGTTTACCGCCAGGCCATCACCAGCGCGGGCACAGGCTGCATGGCGGCGCTGGACGCACAGCGTTTTCTAGAGCAGTGAACGCCGGGGTTCAGAAATCTCTTATAATTCAAGGCTTTGCTGAAATCGGCTGACGTGTTGACCATGTCGGTGGGTTTGGCAAGCCGGGTTACCGCCACCCTTTTTTCTTGGCGAGGTCTAGCTGGGTCACCAGTGGACGGGCTGATCAAGCCAGTTCGCGTCAGTGCCAGCTGTTTAAAGTATCGGAGTGTCCTCATGGCACGCGTCTGCGTAGTAACGGGTAAAGGCCCGATGGTCGGAAACAATGTTTCCCACGCCAACAACAAAACCAAGCGCCGGTTCCTCCCGAACCTGCAATACCGCCGTTTCTGGGTCGAGTCTGAAAACCGCTGGATTCGCCTGCGTATTTCTAACGCCGGCTTGCGTCTGATCGACAAAAACGGTATCGACTCTGTGCTCGCCGATCTGCGCGCACGTGGCCAGGCATAAGGAGCAGCACCATGGCAACCAAAGGCGGACGCGAAAAAATCAAGCTGGAATCAACGGCCGGTACCGGTCATTTCTACACCACCAGCAAGAACAAGAAAACCATGCCCGAGAAAATGGCGATCATGAAGTTTGATCCCAAAGCTCGCAAGCACGTGGAATACAAGGAAACCAAGCTGAAGTAATTCAGTCGGTTGACCAAATAAAAAGCCCGCTAACGCGGGCTTTTTGTTTGGCTCGGCAACCTGGCCGCGCAAGCAGCCGTGGCCGGTATCGTGATCAGGCGCGTGCTGCGCGCAGCTGCACTGAGAAATCCCGCAAAGCGGCAATGCCACTTTCTTCAGCACGATGGCACCAGGCCTGCAAGTCGGCCAGCAACTGGTCTTTGGAGTGCGAGGTGTTGAGCCAGAGCTGACGCAACTCTTCGCGCATGGTCACCATCTTGTCCAGCGTGGGCGAAGCCTGGCGAACAGTCATCAGTTTAGGCACGGCCGATGCGGGGACTTTTTCTGCGTCACGGTGCATCCAGCGGCTGGCCGCCTTGATGACGCCGGAGTCGGCACTGCGGGCTTTGAGCGAGGCTAATTCCAACTGCATCGCACTTTGCACGCCACGGGCGTAGCCGGCCATGAGTTCATAGCGGTTGGCAATCAGGGCTTCGAGCGTGTTGAGGTCAGCCACCGGCTTGATGTCGCCCAACGCCAGTTTGGGCGGGGTTTTCTTGACCGTGGCCAGGCCCAAGGTCTCCAGCGTGCGGATATAAAGCCAGCCGATGTCAAACTCGTAGGGCTTGACCGACAGCTTGGCCGAGGTCGGGTAAGTGTGGTGGTTGTTGTGCAACTCTTCGCCGCCAATGATGATGCCCCAGGGGGAAATATTGGTGCTAGCGTCGGGCGCCTCAAAATTGCGGTAGCCCCAGTAGTGGCCCACGCCATTGATGATGCCGGCGGCGGTGATCGGGATCCAGGCCATCTGGACAGCCCAGACGGTCAGGCCCGCAGCGCCAAACAAGGTCAGGTCGATGATCATCATCAGCCCCACGCCTTGCCAGGAAAAACGGGTGTAAAGATTGCGCTCGATCCAGTCGTCCGGGGTGCCGTGGCCGTAACGGGCCATGGTTTCTTTGTTCTTAGATTCGGCACGGTAGAGTTCCGCGCCCTGCCAGAACACTTTTTTCAGGCCATAGACTTGCGGGCTGTGCGGGTCTTCCGCTTGCTCGCATTTGGCGTGGTGCTTGCGGTGAATCGACGCCCACTCCTTGGTCACTTGGCCGGTGGTCAGCCACAGCCAGAACCGGAAAAAATGGGCCGGGATCGGGTGCAGGTCCAAGGCCCGGTGGGCTTGATGGCGGTGCAAAAAGATGGTGACGCTGGCAATCGTCACATGGGTGAACGCCAAGGCGAACAGGACAATCTGCCACCAGGCCAGGTTCAAAACGCCATGGCTTAGCCAATCCACCGCCGCATTCAACACGGCCCAATCAGGTAACTGCATAGTCACTCACTCTCCATCGGTTAATAAGAAGGGTGGCTTGTGGCCACCCTGCATGGTCAGATTTTAAGGCTTTCGCCCGATTTTGACCAGAACTATCTAAATGATGTCAAAAAACGTTAAATCAACGCAGTTGATTACTTTTTTTGCCAAATTGCCGCGAAAAAGCCATCGGTTTGATGCAAATGCGGCCACAAACGCAGGTAACTGAGCTGGTTTTCACCGCCAGAACACAGGCTGGCGGCCTGCGGTACTTTCAGGGCGGCCAAGACTTCACCGGCATCCAAAGGCGTGAAATCCGGGTTGGCGGCCGAAAAGGCTTGGGCGATCTGCTCATTTTCCTGGGGCAGGATGCTGCAAGTGGCATAGACCAAGCGACCGCCCGATTTGAGCAGGCGCGCCGCACTTTGCAAAATCGCCGCCTGCTTGACGGTCATTTCTTCCACCGATTGCGGGCTTTGCCGCCATTTGAGATCCGGGTTGCGCCGCAAAGTTCCCAGTCCCGAACAAGGAGCGTCGACCAGCACGCGGTCGATTTTGCCGGCCAGGCGCTTGATGCGCTCGTCGCGCTCATGGGCGATGGCCGCCGGGTGCACATTGGACAAGCCGCTTCGCGCCAGCCGGGGTTTGAGCGCCTCCAGCCGGTGCGCGGACGTGTCAAACGCGTACAGGCGCCCGGTGCTGCGCATGGCCGCGCCGATGGCCAGCGTCTTGCCGCCAGCCCCGGCGCAAAAATCCACCACCATCTCGCCGCGCTTGGCGTCCAGCAATAAAGCCAGCAATTGCGAGCCTTCGTCTTGCACCTCAATGGCACCCCGGGTGAAGGTATCGAGCTTGTTCAAGGCAGGCTTGCCTTTGAGCCGAAGCCCCCAGGGTGAATAAGGCGTCGTCTCCGAGGGGATACCGGCCTGATTCAGTTCTTTGCGGATGTCGGCGCGCTTGGCCGTCATGTCGTTGACCCGCAAATCCAGTCCGGCGCCCAGATTGAAACTGTCCGCCAGCGGCCAAAAGCCGTCGCCCAGTTGCGCTTTGAGCGGCTCCACCAGCCATTCCGGCAGGTTGTGACGGTGGCGCTCCATCAAATCCTGCGGCTTGACCTGGTCGCACTGGTCGAGCCAGTTTTTTTCGTGGTCGCTCAGCGCGCTTTTGAGAAAGTCACGCGGGCCGTGAAAGCCCAAAATGGCCAGTCGCCGCTCTTTGGGGCCGCTGCCCGAGGGGGCGAGGTGGTCAAACAACAGTTTCTTGCGCAGCACGGTGTAGACCGTTTCGGCCAGAGTCGCGCGCTCACGCGGCCCCAGTCCCCGGTTATCACGGAAAAAGCGCGACACGATGGCGTCGGCGGGATGGTCAAATTTCAGCGTGAGCCGAACAAGTTCGGAACAGGCGTCAAGCAAGGCTTTAGGATGCATAGCCTGCGATTGTCCCATGAGCGGCGCTCAGTGCGCTTCCTGTCAATCCCCCTTGACCGTCATCCATCCACCAAGACCTGCCATGTCTGAAGAACACCTGCCTGCGCTGATCACGACCCGACCGGGCTTTTACCGGCATTACAAAAACCTGCCCTACCAGGTGCTCGGCACCGTGCGCCACAGCGAAACCCTGGAGCCCATGACCCTGTACCGCGCCCTGTACGGCGAGCAAGGCTTGTGGGTCAGGCCGGCGGCCATGTTCAATGAAGAGGTCGAAATCAATGGCGTGCGGCAACCGCGTTTTGCCTGGGTGGGACCCGCCCCCGAGGATCAGACGCCGCTGCCCTGAACCTCAAGGGGGTTCAAAGACTGCGCAGCGTGTCGACAATGGCGC
>CANGMW010000049.1 GCA_947454695.1 Comamonadaceae bacterium
CAACATGGCTTGTCCTTAAAAAAGGGGTGGGACGTGGCACACAGCCTGTGCAGGCGCACTGCATAGCGCACAGGGTGATTTTGACAAAGTTCCGTCACGCCTGCTAAACCCTGATCACATGGCCTTGAAATCCGGTTCGCCAAACAAAAAAGGCAGGCCCCTTTCGGAGCCTGCCTTGGGCAGAGCCGGGCGCGTAATTTCAGCGCAAACCAGCGATGTAGTCGGCCACCGCCTTGATTTCCTGGTCGTTCATCTTGGCGGCCACTTCGGTCATTTGCTGGCCATTTTTGCGCACGCCACCACGGAAAGCCGAGAGTTGTGCGGCGGTGTAGTCCGCATGTTGACCGCTCAAACGTGGGTACTGGGCGGGAATGCCGGCGCCGTTGGGGCTGTGGCAACCCGCACAGGCGGCCACCTGACGGTCGGCAATGCCGCCGCGGTAGATTTTTTCACCCAAGGTCACCAGGTCTTTTTCCTTGGCAAAGCCGGGCTTGGCTTTTTGGCTGGACAGCCAGTAAGCGATGTTTTTCATGTCCTGATCGCTCAAGGTGGCTGCAAAGCCGGCCATGATCGGGTTGGCGCGCTTGCCGGATTTGAATTCTGTCAATTGCTTGATCAGGTATTCCGGGTGCTGCTGGGCCAATTTGGGGTTGGTCACAATGGCAGAGTTGCCATCTGCGGCGTGGCAAGCCGCACAGACCGCTGCGAATTTGGCTTCGCCCTGAGCCAGATCCGGCTTGGCGGATTTGGCGGGTGCAGCCGCTTCGTTGGCGAATGAGAGGGCGGGGGCTGCCAGGGCGGCAGCGAGCAACAGGGGCGCAATCAGCTTCATGATTCTTCAGTGTTCCAATGAGCAAAACAGCATGATTCTACAATGCTAGCCAGAGACCTCAGAACCCACCCCATGACACACCCTATCAAGCCCCCGGTCTCTAAGCCGCAAAAACCTTCCCCGACACCGGCCAGCCCTTCGCCCGCTGTGATCGCTCTGGGCTGGTTGCATACGGCCAAATTCCTCACCACCGCGCCTCAGCTGCAGTTTTTACCGGCCCTGGACGTGCCTGAAATCGCTTTTGTGGGGCGCTCCAACGCCGGCAAGTCCACCTGCATCAACACCCTGACGCAGCAAAAGCAACTGGCCTTCGCCTCTAAAAAGCCGGGGCGCACCCAGCACATCAACCTCTTCAGTTTGGGCAAACAAGGCGTGACCGATGCGGTGCTGGCCGACCTGCCCGGCTACGGCTACGCAGCCGTGCCCAAGCAGGACAAAATCCGCTGGCAACAGGTCATGGCCAACTACCTGGTGACCCGTGAAAACCTCAAAGGCATCGTCTTGATGTGTGACCCCCGCCACGGCCTGACCGAACTTGACGAGGTGTTGTTGGATGTCATCCGGCCGCGGGTGGAAGAGGGCCTGAAATTCCTGGTGATCCTGACCAAAGCCGACAAGCTGACCCGAACTGAAGGCGCCAAGGCGGTCTCCATCATGAAGTTACAGGCGGGCGGCGGCGAAGTCCGCTTGTTCTCAGCCACCAAACGCACCGGCATTGAAGACGTGGCCCAGTTGCTGTGGCAATGGGCCCACCCCGACATCCCTGAACCCGTGAGCACCTCCGCATGATCACCACTTGGCAGGAACAACTTCCCCACGGCATTGAACTGAGTTGCCGCGCCGCCGGCGAACGCGGCCGCCCAGTGCTGATGTTTTTGCACGGCTTCCCCGAAGGCGCGTTTGTCTGGGACGAGTTGCTGGAACACTTTTCCCGACCCGAAAACGGCGGCTACCGCTGTGTCGCGCCCAATTTGCGTGGCTATGAGCATTCCAGCGCACCGGCCGAGGTCTCGGCCTACCGCGTCAAGTTTTTGATGCAAGACCTGGCAGCCTTGATCGCCGTCGAAACCGGCAGCGCACAGGGCACGCTCGCCTGTCTGGTCGCGCACGACTGGGGGGGTGCCATCGCTTGGAATATGGCCAACCAACTGCCGCAGTTGTGCCAACGGCTGGCCATCATCAACTCACCGCACCCCGGCACGTTTTTGCGTGAGCTCAAGTCCAACCCGAAACAGCAGGCTGCCAGCGCGTACATGAATTTCCTCATCCGTGAGGATGCCGAAAGCCTGCTGGCCGAAGACGACTACCGCCGCCTGTGGGAGTTTTTCACCAATATGGGGGCCGGGCCGGAGCAATTCGGGTGGCTCACCGATGCGGTCAAGGCGCGCTACCGGAAAGTGTGGGACCAAGGCCTGCGCGGGGGCTGCAACTATTACCGGGCATCACCCCTTCGCCCGCCAAGCGCACAAGACCCCGCGGCCGCTCAAATTGAGTTGCCTATGTCCATGTTGACCATCTCGATGCCCACGCTGGTGATTTGGGCCTTGGGCGACATCGCCTTGCCGCCCGAACTGATCGAGGGCTTGGATGACTACATCCCTGATTTGACGTTGATCCCGGTGGCCAAGGCCACCCACTGGATCGTGCATGAGGATCCGGCCTTGGTGATCGGCTCGCTCCAAGCCTTTTTGGCCTGAGCCACCGTCAGCGCTAAAAGGCCGGCCGGCCAAGCCGGTTCAGTACACCGATGGCTCGCCGTCGGGGCGGTCTTTGAACCGTTTGTGCACCCAGTAATACTGCGCGGGCATGGTGTCGATATAGCTTTGCAAACGTTGGTTCATCAAAGCCGTGTCGGCCATCACATCGTCGGTGGGGAAATTCTCCCAGGCGGCTTTAATCTCGACCTCATAGCCTTGTGTCGTCATACGAGTGACCACGGGAACGATCTGCGCACGCCCAAGTCGGGCAAAGCGCGAGAGCGAGGGCACGGTGGCGGCGGCCACGCCGTAAAACGGCACAAACACCGACTCGCTGCGCCCGAAATTCATATCGGGCAAGAGGTAGAAAAGTTCGCCATCTCGCAAGGCCGAAACAATGGGCTTGACGCCGTCCATTCGGTGAAACAGACGAAGCCTGCCGAAGCGGCGGCGCCCCTCATGCAACCACCGGTCCACCGTCGCGTTGCGTTGGGGCGTATAGATGGTGCACACAGGACGGTCCAGCTGCTGGGTCAGCGCCGTGCAGCCCGCATCCAAGCCATAAAAATGAGGGGCAAACAAGATGGTGGGCCGGTCGCCTTGAAGCACGGCCACATCGCCGGTGAGGCGCAGCCGCTCGCGCACGGTATCCGGATGGCCATGCCAAAGCCAGGCACGGTCTAACCAGGCTTGAGCGAAATACACAAAACTCTCGCGTGCCCAAAGACGGCGCTGTGCCAGGGAGGCTTGCGGAAAACACAGGCCCAGATTGACCATCACCACACGCCGCCGCGGCACGGCCAACAGATACAGGACACGTCCCAAGCCCGCACCCAAGGCACGCACCACGCGCAGCGGCAGCGGCGCAATGAGGTGCATGAACATGACGCCGGGGTGTTGCATCACGAGGCCTCCTGACGAGGTTGTTTGTAGCGCGCATAAGCCCACAGGTACTGATGCGGGCACTCGAGAATAAGTTCCTCCATCGCCCCGTTGATGGTGGCTGCGGCGGCTTGTGGCAGTTCAGGCAAAGGCAGCGTCATCGGCGTTACATGCACGACATAGCCCCGCCCCCATGACAAACGCTCGCCCCAGGCCAACAACACCGTAGCCCCGGTCTGCTGGACCAGGCGCGCAGACAACGTCATGGTGTAAGCCGCCTGTCCAAAAAACGCAGCCCACACACCTAAGCCCTGAGGGGGTACCTGGTCAGGCAACAAGCCCACCGCTTGCCCCTGTCGCAAGGCTTTGAGCAACTGCTTCACGCCCGACAACGTGGTGGGTGCGGCTTGCATACCCTCACGCGCACGGGCTTGCTCGAGCAAAGGGCGCAGCCAGGCTTGGCGCGCGGGTCGAAACAAAACGGTCATGGGTTGCTGATGACCAAAACGAAGGGCATACGCTTGGGCAGTGACTTCAAAACAACCCAGATGCGGGGTGAGAAAGACAAGACCGCGCCCCGCTGCCAGCGCTGCTTCTATGTGATGCGCACCGCGCCAACTTAAAGCCACCGGTCGACCCAGCCACAAGCGCGGTAACTCCGCCACCATTTGACCGGCTTGCCCGACCGCACGCAAAAACTGGCGGGGACGCACGCCAGCTTGTCGCGCATTGGCCAAGAAGCGCTGCCGGTAAGTCGACGACACGCCAAACACCACCCAACCCAAGGCCCAGCCCACACCGTGCAGGAACCACAAAGGCAGCCAGGACAGGGCACGGAACAGCGCAGTCATGAGTCGGATAAAATAAAGGGGTCGCTGAGTTATGGAACTACTTGCAGGGCGACACGCATTTTGGGTGCCCCCTCGCGGAGTGTCCATTGTGCCTTGTCAGCAATGACGAATCTGCTAAAGCGTTCGCTGCAAGCTCCCAAGCCCCAAGCAACGCAACTTAATTGAACTTGTGGAGTAACTTTGATGGCGAACGATTTCCTCTTTACCTCTGAATCCGTTTCTGAAGGTCACCCCGATAAGGTGGCTGACCAGATTTCCGATGCGATTCTGGACGCGATTTTCAAGCAAGACCCGCGCAGTCGCGTGGCGGCCGAAACCCTGACCAACACCGGTTTGGTGGTGCTGGCCGGCGAGATCACCACCAATGCGCATGTGGACTACATCCAGGTGGCCCGCGACACCATCAAGCGCATCGGCTACGACAACACCGACTACGGCATTGACTACAAAGGCTGCGCCGTTCTGGTGGCCTACGACAAGCAAAGCAACGACATCGCGCAAGGCGTGGACCATGCCAGCGATGACCACCTCAATATCGGCGCGGGCGATCAAGGCTTGATGTTTGGTTATGCCTGCAGTGAAACGCCCGAGCTGATGCCCGCACCCATCTACTACGCGCACCGACTGATGGAGCGTCAAGCCCAGCTGCGCAAAGATGGCCGTCTGCCTTTTTTGCGTCCTGACGCCAAAAGCCAGGTGACGATGCGCTATGTGGACGGCAAGCCGCACAGCATTGACACGGTGGTGCTCTCTACCCAGCACAGCCCCGATCAAAGCGAGTCACAGACCAAGATGAAGGCCTCTTTTGTTGAGGCGATCATCGAAGAGATCATCAAGCCGGTGCTGCCCGCGGCCTGGCTCAAAGACACGCGCTTTCTGGTCAACCCCACGGGCCGCTTTGTGGTGGGTGGCCCCCAGGGTGACTGCGGCCTGACCGGTCGCAAAATCATTGTGGACACCTACGGCGGCGCTTGCCCGCACGGCGGCGGCGCCTTCAGCGGCAAAGACCCGTCCAAAGTGGACCGCTCGGCCGCTTACGCCGCCCGCTATGTGGCCAAGAACATTGTGGCCGCGGGTCTGGCCACCCAGTGCCAGATTCAGGTGGCCTACGCGATTGGCGTGGCCAAGCCGATGAACGTGACCGTCAACACCCAAGGCACCGGTGTGATCGCCGACGAGCAAATCGCCGCACTGGTGGACGCGCATTTCGACCTGCGCCCCAAAGGCATCATCCAGATGCTGGACCTGCTGCGTCCGATCTATGAAAAGACCGCCGCTTACGGCCACTTCGGTCGCGAAGAACCCGAGTTCGCTTGGGAGCGCACCGACAAGGCGCAAGCCCTGCGCGCCGCAGCGGGCCTCAAGTAAGGCAAGACCGTGAAGCTCTCGACACAACGCTGGATCGATCGCTGGGTAGGCCAGCTTTTGTGCAGCGTCGTGTCAGTGTGGGCTCGGTTGACCGGTGGCCAGCAGCCGCAACAGCGCCACCCGGATGCGCCGCGCCATATTCTGGTCATCTTGCTCTCAGAGATGGGCAGCATCGTGCTGGCCGGCCCGATGTTTGCAGCGTTACGCGCGCGCTACCCCGGCGCCACCGTGCATGTGCTGCAACTCAAGAAAAATCAGGAAGTCTCGGTCATGTTGGGGCTGGCTCGGCCTGAGCACCTGCATGCACTGGACGACAGCTCGGGCCTGAGGCTCTTGCGCGACCTCTGGCGTGTGAGCGTGCAGCTGCGGCGCCTGCCGCTGGACGCGGTGATCGACTGTGAACTGTTCTCCCGCATCAGCAGCCTGCTGGCTTACCTCACCGGTGCGCCCCTGCGCGCGGGCTTTACCCCGCACACGCAAGAGGGTCTGTACCGCGGCAGCTACATCAACCGCGCTATCCCCTACAACCCTTACCAGCACATCAGCCAGCAGTTTCTCTCGCTGGTCGATGCCTTAGAGAGCGACAGCACGCCACGCAACAAGGCAGCACCCATTCGGGAATTGCCCGTGCAAACCGGACTGTCTGTGCCTTTCACCGCACCCGAATTGCAGGCTTACCGCAACCAGTTGCTCGCCGATCACCCTGCGCTGCAAGAACGCAAAGTAGTGTTGCTCTACCCCGGCGGCGGCATTCTGCCCGAGCGCGCCTGGCCGCTGTCGCACTATGCGCAGGTCGCACGTGGCCTGATTCAGGCCGGCCATGCGGTGGGCGTGATCGGCCTGCGCAGCGATGCCGAGTTGGCCCAGGAATTACAAGCCCTGTGCGAGAGCGCGCTGTGCGTGAACCTCACGGGCTACACGCGCAGCATCCGCGAATTGCTCATGCTCTTTCATGCCTGCGACCTGCTGCTCACCAACGACGGCGGGCCCGGCCATTTCGCCAGCCTCACACCCATCCAC
This sequence comes from Comamonadaceae bacterium, assembly GCA_947454695.1. Taxonomy (GTDB): domain Bacteria; phylum Pseudomonadota; class Gammaproteobacteria; order Burkholderiales; family Burkholderiaceae_C; genus CANGMW01. The sequence continues at coordinate 6,651 of CANGMW010000049.1, forward strand.
ACCCGTGTGTTCTTCGGCCCCGAGACCGGCCGCCTTTACGGGCCGCTGCCGGGCACCGCAGGTCCGCGCGCGCGCATCTATGAGTCCGGCATCGCCTGTTCACCCTGCCTGAGCGCCTACAACCACCGCCTGACGTTCTGCGATGGCGACAACCAGTGCCTCAAACGCATCGCCCCCGAACCGGTGCTGGCCGATGCGCTGAACGCCCTTCAACACCCACTGATTGCCTCTGCATGAACTCACCCCGCCCCCGCTTGCAGCAACAACTCTGGCGACTGATCGACTGGCTGCACGGGTTTCGTTATGTGCGCTTCGGGCTGGTCGGTGCCAGCGGCACGGTGGTCAATCTGGCCGTGCTGTACGCCGCGCATGAGTTTCTCTTCAGCGCCATCGAGCCCGCCGGCAGCAAACCCTACTTCTCCTTGATCCTGGCCATCACCGTCTCCACCGTGAACAACTTCACCTGGAACCGGCTGTGGACCTGGTCGGACAGGCACCATGCCACGACCGCGCAGTCTGAGGACCGCGTGTCCAAACGCAGCCTGTTGGCGCAACTGGGCCAGTACGCCACGGCGTCATGGATGGGCATTGCGCTGCAGTACGGCCTGACTTTGTGGCTCTCGCATTTCATGTACTACATGCTGGCCAACGTGCTGGCCATTCTGTTGGCGAGCGTGAGCAACTTCATCGCCAATGACCGCTGGACCTTCCGGCACCGCAAGTCATAATCCGCGGCAAGGCCAGCGTCTCTGGCCTGGAACATTGCATGCGCCTGTTGCGTCAACTCATTTCCCCTGAGAGCACACCGTTTTGGCTGGGCCTGCTTCTGTTGTCCGTGCTGGTCATGGTCATGGGGCTGGGCAACCCCTACGCGCCCAGCAATGGCGATGAAATGGTCTACGCGCACATCGCCCGTGAAACCGCGCAAACCGGCCACTGGTTACCGCTGGCCTCAGAACTGATCGACACCCGCAACACCAAGCCGCCGCTCTTGTTCTGGCAAGCCATGGTCGCAGGCCAGTGGGGCGAGCACTGGACGCTGGCAGCGCTGCGCGCACCCAGCGTGATCTACAGCCTGCTGGTGGCCGCCGCCGTGGCCTGGTCGGCGCGTTTGATCACACGCCAATGGCGCCCTGCTTTGATCGCGGCATGCCTGTACCTGTGTTTTTTCAGCACCTTTCGATACGGCCGCGTCTACCTCACCAGTGCGCCCGAGACTTTTTGGTTTGGCTTGCCCATGTTCCTCCTGCTGTGGCGCAGCTTGCGACGTGACGCACCAGCCTTCGGCTGGTGGCACCACATCATCATGGGCTTGGCCCTGGGGCTGGGACTGGCCTACAAATCCTATGCACTGATTGCACCAGCTGCGGCCGCGTGGTGGCTGGCGCAGGTCTGGCGCGAGCCGTCCTGGCGTTGGCGCGTCGTGTTTCGGATCACGGCTCAAGTGGGCCTGAGTGCCGTGCTGGCCGTGGGCGTGTTTGCCTTGTGGCTGGTGCTCGATCCGGATCCTGCATCGGTGTGGCGCGAGTTCATTGTGGGTGAGAACGCCGGCAAGTTTTCCGATTCGCGCGGCTATTGGCATGAGGCTTTGCTGGGCGGCGGCTCCAGCATCTGGTCGCAATTGCTGGCCTATGCGTTCAATGCGGGCTTGCTGGGGACCGCGGTGATCGGCTTGGCGTTCACCGCCTGGCGTTCACGCTCCCGCGGCTGGTGGCATGCGCGCCCTGCACCGCATGTGGCGGTGCTCTTAGCCTGGGTCGTCGTGTGGCTAATGGTGTTCACCCTTCCGAGTCAGCGCTCGGCGCGCTATGTGATCCCCGCCATGCCCGCGGTGGCCATCTTGCTGGCGCTGTACTGGGACAAAATTTCCACCCGCTGGTTCTTGCCCGCCCTGCCCTTGTCGGCCATCGCTTTGCTGGCCTTGTCACGGCTGGCATGGGTCAGCCATGCCTTGGACATCACCGGTCCTGTGCTGCTGTTGTTGACCCTGCTGGCCGCCCTCACCGGCTTGGGTCTGGCGTGCCTGGCCTGGTTAAAGCCGGATTGGCGACGCAGCGCCGCTGTGCTGAGCACGCTGCTGGTCTACGCCGCATTGAACCTCACCGTGGCCCCCTTGGATGGGGACGCAGGGCAGTACCCGGCGCAAGTAGCCCTGTCACTCAAGCCTCAAGCACGGGTAGCCGTGCCCAATGGCTTCAATGCGCAATTTGAACGCTTTCAATTTTTATTGCCGGGTACTTTCCAGTGGCTGCCTTATGACACCGAGTCTCGTGCCGCAGCCCGCATCAGCCCCGACGCTCCTGATATGACACCGGCTGCACAGCTGGACGCTTTGCTGCGTGACCACGACGCGGTGGTGTGGTCGCAATCCGCGCCAGAAGAAACCCATCCGCCGTGTTGGCCAGCGTGCACCGTGCTGGGCCTGCGCTGGCATTTGAGAAACCGCATACCGCCGGGCGAAGTCACACCAGACACCCTGTGGTACCCGCAGCGCTGGTTGTTCAGGCGCGAATGGCTTTTGAGCCGGGCCACCTCGCCTTGATCCAACGCAGGGCCAGCAAGAGCAAATCCATCTGTAATACGAACCATAACCAGGGGTCGAGCAAAACATCCCACAAATTACCCGTGGGTAAGCGCAGCACGACAAACAGCACGAGTACCGTGCCGAGCACATAGCTCACGACCCGACCAGGCGCGGCGGACCCGCCTAAAACCCAAGGCAACACCGACAGCGCCAGGAGTATCACCAAAGCCATGGGGCTAAAACCCATGGCATACACCGAGGCTGAAAAGGGCAGTTGGGCGAATGTGTCCAACATCAAGACCCATCCCAGCACCACACCGGCCACGCCCGCCCACCGCAGGGCATCCAGCGTGTCGGGTCGCCACCAGGCGGGGGGCGTTTCGTGCATCAACAGCACACACCCCAGCAGGCACAGCAAGGTGCCCAAAAGGCTGGGCATTTGAAACGCCAGCCCCAACCAGAAGGCGGGCGACACAGGCCCGGGCAAAAGCGTCCAGACAAACACCACCGCCGCAGCACTGCGCTGGTACGTGCGCGGCCACTTTTGTCCCAAGAACAAAACGAAAAATGCCAAACAAATGGCCCAGCTCACATAACGCGCCACGCGCATGGTGGCGATGTCGGGTAATGCGGGGGTCTGCTGGGTTAACAGCAGATGACCGAGTTGGCTTAAAAGTTGGGAGACGTCCGTCATCATTTCAACGCTCACTTCGCAGCTGCAGAAAAACCAAAGCGCTGCCAGGCAATTTCCTGGCGCAAATTGGTATAGCTCACCCACAGGCTGTGGTCCGCCCAAACCATAGACGGGTAAGAATATTCAGAGCCAGTCACACCACGCTCCAAGGCGTGCAGCTTGGTCCAGTTCACGCCGTCCGCAGACGCGCTCAGATCAAGCACAGTGCGTGAGTCTCGGTTCGAATTGTGGGCCAGTAGCATGAGATCAGATCGCAATGCCAGCGCCGCAATGGAGGAATCCGGGTTGTCCAGCGCCAAGTCAGGGGCGTCTTGCCAATGCTGACCTGCGTCCCGGGTTTGCGCCACTCTGATTTTTCTTTGCGCACTGTTGTCACGCATCAAGGCCAACCAGTCGCGCTCGGATTGCATGAGCAAAGTGGGCTGCAGCAAATGGCCGCGGCTGGACATGCGCACCATGCCCCGAAAATTACCCAGCGCATCAAAGCGCAGGGCCAACGGGTATTTAATGCCCAATTCAAAATACACCGGCAACACCATGCCGCCATCGGCCAAAGGCATAGGCATGGCACGCACCAAATGGCTGGTCTTCCACAGCCAGGACAAGGGCAGCACCCTCAGCGGACGAAAGGTCAGCTGGTTAAAGTCCGCCCCCTCATTGGCCTGAACCATGTGCACAATGCGCCCCGCCGCCCAGCCGCCAAGGCCTGTGGCCACGACAAACAAATGCACGCGACCGTGTGTGTCCCGCCAAGCGACAGGGTTGCCCAGGCGGCGGATGCCAAAGCCCAAGCGGTAGCGACCTAAAAAGCGGTTCACCACAAAGCGCGCGGGCGTCCACTGTTGCGTCGCACGGTCAAATTGAGACGCCGCAATTTGGACATCCGGCGCGCTTTCCTTGGAGCCGGCAAACCAAAACGCCATCACGGCAGCCGGATGGTCATCGGGCATGGCCAGCAAAGTGCTGGCGTGCGCGGCCGGTGTGTCTGCGGGCATGGGAATGCGCCCGCCCGACTGCTTCACGAGCATTGAATCGGTAAGCGGACCGGTCGCCCCTTGGACTGGCGTCCTTGAGAGCAGCTCCGGCCAAGCTGCCCGCGCATCAGGCGAGTTCTCCGGGCGCAGCCAAAGATCGAGTCCCGTGATACCCAAGCACAGCACGAGCGCACAGACCCCTCTTACCCAGACCGATGACATACCCAGCGCTTGCCAGCGCCGGGCCAGAAAATTCCTTTGAGAATGAGGCCGAAGCTGGCTCATTGAAGGCGCTTCATTCGCTCAAGGGCGCGGGTTTGAACCTTCACCAGCCTGGCTGCAGCAGCAACCGACTGTGCACGCTCAAAGGCTTCGCGTGCTGAATCTTGCCGGGCGGACTGCTGATAGATATCGCCCAGCAGCATCCAGTCTTGGGCAATTTTTTCTGGCAATGCCAGCGCGCGGTCCTGGCTCAGCGCAGATTGAGCGGCCGACAAAGCCAGATCATGCTGCCCCAAAGCAAGGTGGGCGCCTGCACGTACCCGCCAGACATTGGCCACTTCCAATGACTGCCCCTGACTTTGCAGCAAAGGCAAAGCCATTTGCAAGTTGGAGAGGGCCTGCGCAGCCTGTTGACCCGCCAAGTCCAGCTTGGCCTGCAAGAGCAACAGACTACCGCGCTGCGCACACGTGTTCGGGCAATCCGCAAGTGCCTGCACCAACACACGGCGAGCCGCCACAGCATCATTCATGGCCAGGTAGGCCTGCGCCTGAAGCTGCCAGAGTCGGGGTTGCAAACCGGCTTCTTTCAAAACTGACAGCGCTTGCACCGACTGCACATGGGCCAAGGCGGCTTGGGGTTGGTCCAGTGCCAGGGCCACGGTCGCCAGATGCAGGTGCGTTTGCGCCGCAGCGGGCACATCATCCAGGCTTTGTTGCAGCCGCAGTGCTTGCTCAAAGTGGCGGGCTGCGCTCTCGTGATCGCCACGCGCGAACGCACGCAAGCCATCGGTCTGCGCTTGTGCTGCTTGCACAAGCAAAACAGGTTCAGCAGCGGGACGAGGCGACTGAGCACAAGCGCTCAACATGAACGCCGTGCACCACAGCACGTGCCGCCCATAGAGCCGAACAGATTCAGCGACCAACACGAGGCACCTCCGCACGCGGGTCGCTGTCAAACTTCATCAATGCGTCGGGCGCAGACTCGACCAGATTTTTAAGCGGCCACACCGTTTTGGCGCCGGTGATGATCTCCCGCACATCTGAAGTCAACGCGGCGCTGTCCTGCAGGAGCGGCGGCAAGCTTGTTTGGGCATTGGCAGAAATTTGTTCCACATGGTCCACGATG
>CANGMW010000050.1 GCA_947454695.1 Comamonadaceae bacterium
ACCAAATTTTGTAGCAAGGTGTTGCGCATGAAGACCCGGGTGATCGAGCTCAACCCGCAGGTCCTGGTGGCATGCCGGGGTTGGTTCAAGCTGCCCGCTGACAGCGCCCGTATGCAAGTGATCCTGGCCGATGCGGCCGAAGAAATTCAAAAGCCGCAGTGGTGGGGCACGGTGGACGCCTTGCAGGTGGACTTGTACGACCACGAGGCCGCCGCCCCTGTGCTGGACAGCGAAGCCTTCTACCGCGACTGCCAGCGCCTGCTCACCGAGGACGGTTGCATGACTGTCAATTTGTTTGGCCGCTCCTCGAGTTTTGCACGCAGCGTGGAGAAAATCAGCGCGGCATTCGGGCCGCAGGCGGTGTGGGCGTTCAAGGCCACGCGCGAGGGCAACACGGTGGTCCTGGCGCAAAAAACGCCGACCCGCCCCAGCCGCGCAGTGCTTGCCCAGCGTGCTGAAATCATCCAGACTCGCTGGGGCCTGCCCGCCGACAAATGGTTGCGGGGCTTTAAACCACTGACACCATGAGCGCCAAACCTGCTTCCAAGCCATCCGGTGGATTGGCTTCAGCTCTCCCACAGAGCCCCGCCGGACACGCTGGCCCCAGCGGGCCCTTGGACTGGCGCCATGTGGTTCAGTGGCTCCAAGCCGACGGGGTCATCTCTGCCGAGGAAGCCCGTCGCACCATCACCCGTTGCGCCCAAGCCGAGAGCGCCCAGCACGCCCTCTTGCGGCTGGCCAGTGTGTCCATCAAACGCGCCAGCGATGAGCGCCCCTTGGACATCGAGGCCTTGACGCAGTGGCTGGCGCAGCGTTGCGGTCTCGCTTATTTGCGCATTGACCCGCTCAAGGTCGATGTGGGCAAAGTCGCCGATGCCATGAGTGCCCACTATGCCGAGCGGCACCGGGTGTTGCCGGTGCAGGTCACCCCCACTGAACTGGTGGTGGCCACCGCCGAGCCTTTTGTCACCGACTGGGTGGAGGAAGTGCAGCGCCAGGCACGCCGCCCGGTGCGCTGTGTGCTGGCCAATCCGACGGATATCCAGCGCTACACCGCCGAGTTTTTTGCATTGGCCAAGTCGGTGCGCCAGGCGCTCAAGTCCGGCAGCGGTCACAGCGGCACCAGCTTTGAGCAGCTGGTGGAATTGGGCAAAGTCACCAAGCAGCTCGACGCCAATGACCAAAGCGTGGTGCAGGTGGTGGATTGGTTGTGGCAATACGCGTTTGATGCACGCGCCAGTGACATCCATCTGGAGCCCCGGCGCGAGCAGGGCGTGATCCGTTTTCGCATTGATGGCGTCTTGCACCCGGTCTACCAAATGCCTATGGGGGTGCTGACCGCGATGACCGCGCGCATCAAATTGCTGGGCCGCATGGATGTGGTGGAAAAACGCCGGCCACTGGACGGACGCATCAAAACCCGCAATCCGCGCGGTGAGGAAATCGAGATGCGCATCTCGACCTTGCCCACCGCGTTTGGAGAAAAAATGGTGATGCGGATTTTTGACCCCGACAACACCGTCAAAGATTTAGACGCGTTGGGCTTCACCCCGCATGATGCGCAGCGCTGGGAAGGCTTGGTCAAACGCCCGCACGGCATTATTTTGGTGACCGGCCCCACCGGCTCGGGCAAGACCACCACGCTGTACGCCACGCTCAAACGTTTGGCCACCGAAGAGGTCAATGTGAGTACGGTGGAAGACCCGATCGAGATGATCGAGCCAGCCTTCAACCAGACGCAGGTGCAGCCGCAACTGGATTTCGGTTTCACCGAGGGGCTGCGCGCTTTGATGCGGCAAGACCCGGACATCATCATGGTGGGCGAGATCCGCGATTTGCAAACCGCCGAGATGGCCGTGCAAGCCGCGCTCACCGGCCACCTGGTGCTCTCTACCTTGCACACCAATGACGCGCCCTCGGCCATCACCCGTTTGATGGAACTCGGGATTGCACCCTACCTCATCAATGCCACGGTGTTGGGCGTGCTGGCCCAACGCCTGGTGCGCACGCTGTGCGAGCAGTGCAAGCAGCCCGACACCCAAAGCCCGCGCTCGGCGTTGGATGAGGTGGTCAAGCCCTGGAAGATCAATGGCGACTACACCCCTTACACGGCGGTGGGTTGTATCGATTGCCGCATGACGGGCTTCAAAGGTCGTATGGGGCTGTATGAGCTGCTCGTGCTGAGCGAAGCGTTCAAGGACAAAGTCAATCAAGAGCCCAATGTCGAGGCTTTGCGCCGCCAAGGCGTGACGGACGGCATGCGGCCCTTGCGCTTATCCGGTGCTTTGCGCGTAGCCGAGGGGCTCACGGTATTGCCCGAAGTGCTGGGCACCACACCGCCCTTGTAATCATTCGGTGCACGACGCCTCAATCGAGTGCATCGTCAGTCAGGGGCACACCCAACTCCCAAGGGTTATCCCTAGGCTGTTGTCGGATTGACGACAGTTAGGAGTGAATAGGTGGTATCCACAGCGGGAAATACCTGTTTTTCAGGGCAGAATCAGTGGGTTAACAATTCCTCTGAGGAGTGTGTTCGTGAATATCAAGAGTCAAAAAGACTTTTTCTCCGGCCTCATGTACATGAGTGTCGGCGTGGCCTTCGCTTGGGGGGCTACCACCTACAACGTGGGCACCGGTGCCCGCATGGGCCCGGGCTACTTCCCGCTCATGCTGGGCATTGTGCTGGCCGTGCTGGGTGGCATCATCACCTTCAAGGCCTTGGTCGTTGAGACCGAGACCGGTGACAAGATCGGCAAATGGGCCTGGCGCCCCGTGGCCTACATTCTGGGCGCCAACCTGGCGTTTGGCGTGTTGCTCGGCGGCCTGCCCAGCATCAAGCTGCCCGCCATGGGCTTGATCGTGTCGATCTATGCGCTCACCTTGATTGCTGCTAAAGGTGGCGACAACTTCAAGCTCAGAGACGTGCTGATTCTGGCCACCATCCTGGCCATTGGCAGCTACCTGGCTTTCATCCTGCTGCTCAAATTGCAGATTCAGGTGTGGCCGACATTCATCACGGGTTGAGGAGACATTAAATGGATTTGATCAGCAACCTGTCGCTGGGTTTTGGCGTGGCGTTCACGCCCATTAACCTGCTCTACGCTTTTGTCGGCTGTATGTTGGGCACGCTCATTGGCGTGTTGCCCGGCATCGGTCCGGTGGCCACCATCGCCATGCTCTTGCCGGCGACCTACGCGTTGCCCCCGGTCTCCGCACTCATCATGCTGGCCGGTATTTACTACGGTGCCCAGTACGGTGGTTCGACCACCGCGATTCTGGTCAACCTGCCAGGTGAATCTTCATCGGTGGTGACCTGCATCGACGGCTACCAGATGGCCCGTCAGGGTCGTGCGGGCCCGGCGCTGGCCGCCGCCGGCCTGGGTTCCTTCTTCGCCGGTTCCGTGGGTACTTTGATCCTGGCCGCTTTTGCGCCGCCGCTCACCGAGCTGGCGTTCAAGTTCGGCCCGGCGGAATATTTCTCGCTGATGATTTTGGGTCTGATCGGCGCGGTGGTCTTGGCATCGGGCTCCTTGCTCAAAGCCATTGCCATGATCGTGCTCGGTTTGCTGCTCGGTTTGATCGGTACCGATGTGAACTCCGGCGTGGCGCGTTTCAGCTTTGACATTCCCGAACTGACCGACGGCATCGGCTTTGTGGTGATCGCCATGGGCGTGTTCGGCTACGGAGAGATCATCAGCAACCTGTCGGTGCACGAAGACGATCGCGAGATCTTCACCAACAAGGTCAGCGGCTTGTTTCCGACCAAAGAAGATTTCAAGAACATGGCGCCTGCCGTCTTGCGCGGCACGACCTTGGGCTCGCTCCTGGGCATTCTGCCCGGCGGTGGCGCATTGCTGGCAGCTTTCGCGGCCTATGCGCTGGAGAAAAAAGTCAAGATGCGTCCGGGCGAAGTGCCCTTCGGCAAAGGCAATATCCGCGGTGTGGCAGGCCCTGAGTCAGCCAACAATGCCGGCGCACAAACCTCTTTCATCCCCTTGCTGACCTTGGGTATTCCGCCCAATGCGGTGATGGCCTTGATGGTGGGTGCGATGACGATTCACAACATCCAGCCCGGCCCGCAGGTCATGACCAGCAACCCCGAACTCTTCTGGGGCCTGATCGCTTCGATGTGGATCGGCAACCTGATGCTGGTCATCCTGAACCTGCCGCTCATCGGCATGTGGATCAAGCTGTTGTCGGTGCCTTACCGCTTCCTGTTTCCGGCGATTGTGCTGTTCTGTGCGATCGGTGTGTACTCCACCAACAACAACACGTTTGATGTGTGGATGGTGGCGATCTTCGGTTTCATCGGCTATGTGTTCGTCAAGCTCGGTGCCGAGCCCGCGCCCCTGCTGCTGGGCTTCATCCTGGGCCCGATGATGGAAGAAAACCTGCGCCGCGCTTTGCTGCTCTCGCGCGGTGACTGGAGCGTGTTCGTGACGCGTCCCTTGTCGGGCGGTTTGCTCGCGGCGGCACTGCTGATGCTGGTCATCGTTTTGCTGCCAGCGGTCAAGGCCAAGCGCGAAGAGGCCTTTGTCGAAGAATGATGCGCCGTCCCGGCGCAATGCATAAAAAGGCACCTTCGGGTGCCTTTTTATTGCTTCAATGGCCAAGCCCGGAAAAATGAAGCAACAGGGCAACATCACACAAGGGCACCTCGTGACTGACCGCGTGCCAAAGACAGGATAATTCAAAGATGAACTTCAATTTCAACAACCCCTACACCACCACCCGTTTGCCCGTTTTCGCGCGCAACATCGTGTCCACCTCGCACCCCCTGGCCGCACAAGCCGGCGTGCGCATCATGCAACAGGGCGGCAACGCCGTCGATGGCGCAATTGCTGCGGCGGCGGCGATGACGATTTGCGAACCGGTCAGCAACGGCTTGGGCAGCGATTCGTTTTGTATTTTGTGGGACGGCAAAGAGCTGCAAGGTCTCAACGCGTCGGGCCGTGCGCCGCAGAGCTGGACCCCCGATTACTTCAAGCGCAAATACAGCGCAGACGCCGTCAGCCCGCCCAAGCGCGGCTTTGACTCGGTGACCGTGCCTGGCGCCGTGGCCAGTTGGGTGGCCTTGAGCGAGCGCTATGGCAAGCTGCCGTTTGCGGACCTGCTGCAACCGGCCATCGAGATCGCCGAGCGCGGCTACCTCATGCCCACCGTGGTGCAGCAGAAATGGGCAGCGGCCTATGACGAGCTGCATGCCCTGCCGGGCTTTGCCCAAAGTTTTCTGCCCTGGGGGCGTGCGCCCAACGTAGGGGAGTTGTTCCAGTTCAAAGCTGCCGCACGGGGCTTGCGTGCGATTGCCAATACCAAGGGCCAGGCGTTTTACGGTGGCGAGATCGCGCACGCGATTGAAAAATTTTCCAATCAACACAACGGCACTTTGAAGGCCAGCGACTTTGCCGCCTACCAGCCCGAGTGGGTCAAGCCCATTGGCAAGGACTACCGGGGCTACACCCTGCACGAGATCCCGCCCAACGGCCAGGGCATTGCCGCGCTCATCGCGCTGGGCATTCTGGACAAGTTCGATGTGGCCTCGCTCGCTGTCGATGGCGTGGACTCCCAGCACTTGCAGATCGAAGCCATGAAGCTGGCCTTTGCCGATGTGTACCGCTATGTGGCCGAGCCCGCGGACATGTCGGTCACCGCAGCGCAGATGCTGGACGACGCTTACCTCACCGAGCGCGCCAAACTCATCGACATGAAGAAAGCGCAGGACTTCGGTGCGGGCAACCCGGTCAAGGGCGGCACCATCTACCTCACCGCGGCGGACGAGGACGGCATGATGGTGAGCTTTATCCAGAGCAACTACATGGGCTTTGGCTCCGGCTGCGTAGAGCCCGATTTCGGTGTGAGCCTGCAAAACCGCGGTCACGCCTTCAGCCTGGATCCCAAAGCCTTGAACCCGGCCAATCTGGTGGCGCCGGGCAAGCGGCCTTTCCACACCATCATCCCCGCTTTCCTCACGCGCGACGGTCAACCGGTGATGAGCTACGGTGTGATGGGCGCCAATATGCAGCCGCAAGGCCATTTGCAAACCCGGGTGCGCATGCTCGACTACGGCCAGAACCCGCAAGCCGCGTGCGATGCGCCGCGCTGGCGCTACAACGCGGGCCTGGAGATCAATGTGGAATCCCAGATGGCGCCCGACACCGTGCAAGGTTTGGCTGCACGCGGCCACCGCATGGAGATCATCAACGACAACTACCAGGACTTCGGTGCCGGTCAGTTCATCTGGCGCGCGGGTGACCCCAAGGTGCAAGGTTATGTGGCCGCCAGCGACTCGCGTCGCGACGGGCAGGTGGCGGGTTACTGATCTGCACTGCACCCGCCAGACCCCTTTATCGGCAGTGACATGACGACACCTTTGACCGACGCTGCGGCCGCTGCGGCCAATAAGCGCTTGGTCGTTGGGCTGGTGTTGGCGATGCTGGGCGCGATTGCCTTCAGCGGCAAGGCCATCATCGTTAAGCTCGCGTACCGCCATGGGGTGGACGCGGTCACGCTCATCATGTACCGCATGCTCTTTGCCTTGCCGCTGTTCGCTGCCATGGCCTGGTGGTCCAGTCGCGGCAAGCCGCCCTTGGCGCGGCGTGACTGGCTGGGTATCTTGGGTCTGGGGGTGAGTGGTTATTACCTGGCCAGCTTTCTGGACTTTGCCGGCCTGGCCTACATCAGCGCTTCGCTGGAGCGGCTGATTCTCTACCTCACACCCACCCTGGTCTTGTTGCTGAGCCTGTTGATGTTTGGGCGTCGGGTTTCGCGCCTGCAGGCGCTGGGCACTGCCATCAGTTATGCCGGTGTGATGGTGGTGTTCGGCCATGAGGTGAGCCTCTCGGGCAGCCATGTGGCGGTGGGCGCGGGCCTGGTGTTTGCCAGCGCGATCAGCTATGCGATCTACCTCACCTACAGCGGCGAGATGGTGCAGCGCCTGGGCTCTTTGCGCCTGGTGGGCTTGGCCACCACGGTGGCGTGTGTGTTGTGCATCACCCAGTTTGTGGTGCTGCGGCCCCTGAGCGCCGCGCTGGTGGCCCCCGAAGTCATCAGCCTGTCGGTGTTGAACGCCACCCTGTGCACGGCGGTGCCGGTGCTATTGGTGATGATGGCGATTGAGCGCATTGGCGCGGGCGCCTCCTCGCAGGCGGGCATGGTCGGGCCCATCTCCACCATCCTCATGGGCGTGTGGCTGCTCGATGAGTCCTTCACCGCTTGGGTGGCGGCGGGGACGGTCTTGGTGATTGCGGGCATCTTTGTGTTCAGCCGCGCCTCACGGGTGTCATCGCGGTAGAGAACACCTTGCAGGGCCTGCACACTTGTTCGGTGGCCTGTACCATGGCAAGATTTTGAAATCGATTTTTTAACTGGGGCATGACATGGATTTAGGAATTTCAGGTAAGTGGGCATTGGTCTGTGGTGCGAGCAAAGGCTTGGGGCTGGGCTGTGCGCAGGCCCTCGCCGCCGAAGGCGTCAACGTGCTGATCGTGGCGCGCGGTGCTGATGCACTTCACGCCGCGGCGGCGCAACTCAAGGCTCAATACCCTGGCGTGCAGGTCTTGGCCGTGCCGGCAGACATCACCACGACCGAGGGCCGTGCGGCCGTGTTTGCGGTGCGGCAAGACTTTGACATCGTCGTGACCAATGCCGGCGGCCCGCCCCCCGGTGATTTCCGCGACTGGGACCGCGAGGCCTGGATCAAGGCGGTGGACGCCAACATGCTCACGCCCATTGAACTCATCAAAGCCACGGTGGACGGCATGGCCGCGCGCGGCTTTGGTCGCATCATCAACATCACCTCCAGCGCGGTGAAGGCGCCCATCGATATCCTGGGGCTCTCCAACGGCGCGCGCAGCGGCCTGACCGGTTTTGTGGCGGGTGTCTCGCGCAGCAAAATCGCCGCACAAGGCGTGACCATCAACAACCTCTTGCCTGGCGCGTTTGACACCGACCGCCTCAAAGGCACGATGGCCGGCGCGGCCAAGAAGACCGGCAAGCCCATTGAGGACATCATGGAAACCCGCAAAAAAACCATTCCGGCTTTGCGCTTTGGCCAGCCCGATGAGTTCGGTGCGGTGTGTGCTTTTTTGTGCAGCCAGCAAGCCGGCTACATCACCGGTCAGAACGTGCTGACCGATGGTGGCGCCTACCCGGGCAGCTTCTAAAGCTTCAAGCCGCTGCAGGTTTGCCCGCGCTGAGTTCGGTGAGCTGGCGGCGCAGGTTTTTTTCCTCAGCGAAACGTTTCGACGCATCGCGTGCCACGGCCAGGGAGCCGATCACGCGTCCTTGCGGGTCCTTCACCACCGCAAAACTCATGTCCACATAGATCGACTCGCCGCTCTTGTGCAGTGAGCGGGTGATCATAGAAGTGCGGCCCGGCAGTACGTCGCCGCGCGCCAGAGCTTTGTGGTAACCCTCCCAATGCGCCTGGCGCATGCGCTCGGGGATGATGAGGTCCAGACTCTGCCCCAGCGCTTCGGCCGTGCTGAAACCAAACACCTCCTCGGCGCCGTGGTTCCAGCGCACGATGAAACCTCGCAGATCCGAAAAAATCAGGGCCTCCGGCATGGCGCGAATCAGGTCGTCGGCGAGGGTGTCAGGCGTGTTCATGATGAACCTCCACTGTAAAAAGGGTGCACAGGGTTCCTCAAGGAGGCTCAGCGCCGCGCCGACACCACAATGCCGCCCACGATCAGCGCAAACGCCCACAGGTGGTAGCCGTGCGGCGGCTGGCCCAGCAAACCGGCCGACAGGATCCCGGCAAACAGTGGCGTGAGGTTGGCAAAGAAACCCGCCACCGTGGGGCCGGCGCGCTGGATGCCGGCACCCCAGCAGCGGTAAGCCAGCACGGCCGGGCCGACGGCCACGAACAAAAGTGTGGCCATGAGCCCCCCGCTCCATTGGATGTGCGCATCCGTCAATCCCCACTCGCCCGCAGCAAAGAGGCCTGACCAGCCCAGGCCGAACACGACTTGGGCCATCAAAAAAGCCGCCCATTGGCTGCGGATTTCCACCGGCTCTTTGCCGGGTTGCGAGAGCATCCAGCTGTAGTAAGACCAGGCGATGGTGGCCAGCAGCACATACAAGTCACCACTGACCAGCTTGAGGTTCAGCAAAAGATCGAGTTGCCCGCGGCTGAGCACCAGCAACACGCCGGCGATCGACAGGGCCGAGCCCACGAGTTGGCGTCGCGTGATGGCGGCACCGAAAAACAGCCGCCCGATGGCCAGCATCCACACCGGTCCGCTGGAGGCCACCAGCGTCACGTTGATCGGCGTGGAGGTGTGCAGCGCCAGGTATTGCAGGGCGTTGTAGGCGCCCACGCTGAGCAGACCCAGTACCGCAAAGCGACGCCAGTAGGCCCACATCGGGCTATCGGCGCGCAACACCCAGGCGGCCAGTGGCAGCAGCAGCACAAAGGCGATCGCCCAGCGAAAGAAGTTAAGCGTCATGGGCGGTATTTGGTCGCTCACGATGCGGCCCACCACGGCATTGCCGGCCCACATCAGGGGCGGCACGGTCAGGAGCAGGGCGGTAGTGGGGGTCAGGCGTGAAGTCATCCGTCTACTGTACCAAGCCTGCTGGTTTGTCACAGGCCGACGTCACCCGAGGCGCAGCAACGCTAGGGGATTTATGGCACGATGCGGGCTGTTTTGAATTTCAGCTTATTTTTGGAGACCTCAGATGACCCAGATCGCATCACGCGCCGTTCACATTGACCGCAACGGCGGCCCCGAAGAACTCAAGATTGTCCAGGTGATGGTGGGTGAACCCGGTCCGGGCGAAATCCGCATTCGCCACAAAGCGGTGGGCTTGAACTTCATCGATGTGTACCAGCGCTCCGGCCTGTACCAACTGCCCATGCCCCTGCAATTGGGCATGGAAGCTTCCGGCGTGATCGAGGCGGTGGGCGAGGGCGTGACGCACCTCAAGGTAGGTGACCGCGCGGCCTATGCCAGCCAGCCCCCGGGCAGCTATTGCGAAGTGCGCGTCATGCCCGCCAAGTGCGTGTGCAAACTGCCCGATGCGATTTCTTTTGAAACCGGCGCGGCCATGATGCTCAAGGGCCTGACCGCCCAGTACCTGCTCAAGAAAACTTTGCCCGTCGAGGGCTTGAACAAGGGCGACTTTGTGCTCTTCCATGCCGCCGCCGGGGGTGTGGGCCTGATCGCCTGCCAGTGGGCCAAGGCTTTGGGCCTGCAGCTCATCGGCACCGCCGGCTCGGATGCCAAGTGCGAGCTGGCCCGTGCCAACGGCGCCGCGCACGCCATCAACTACGCCAAAGAAGATTTTCTGGTGCGCGTGAAAGAGATCACCGGCGGCAAAGGTGTGAAGGTGGTGTACGACTCGGTGGGCAAAGACACCTGGGACAAATCGCTGGACTGCCTGATGCCCTTTGGCTTGATGGCCAGCTTCGGCAACGCTTCAGGCCCCGTGGCGCCGTTTGCACCGGGCATTTTGGGCGGCAAGGGCTCAATCTATGTGACGCGTCAAACGCTGTTCAGCCACATCGTCACGCGCGAAAGCACGCAGGCCATGGCCGATGATTTGTTTGAAGCGGTGGTCAGCGGCAAGGTGAAGATCCACATCGACCAGCGCTACCCCCTGGAGCAGGTGCAGCAAGCGCACCGCGATCTGGAAGCCCGCAAGACCACGGGTTGCACCATCCTCACGCTGTAAGCGGGCTGCGTCAGCTGCCGCGTCGGGGACTGCCCCGGCGGCAGTGACTGCTGTGATGACTCAGCTCAGCTGCGGCGCACGCGTCGCAACTCGTCCAGTATCAAGAGCGCCGCGCCCAGCGTGATGGCACTGTCGGCCACATTGAAGGCCGGGAAGTGCCAGTTGGCGTAATGAAAGTCGAGGAAGTCGATCACATAGCTGTGCATCAGCCTATCCAGCACATTGCCGACCGCGCCACCCAGAATGCAGGCCATGGCAAAACAGAACAGGCGTTGCCCGGCGTGTGAGCGCAGTAGGTAGACGATGAAGACCATGGCGGCCACGCCAATGCCCACGAAGAACCAGCGTTGCCAGCCCGAGCCATCGGCCAGGAAGGAAAACGCCGCGCCGGCATTGTGAACGCGAACCACGTTCAGAAAATCAGTGACCCGCACGCCCTGCCCGAGCTGGTAATAGCCCAGGATCAGCAGCTTGGTGAACTGGTCCAGCAACAAGATGATGAAGGCCAGACCCAGCCATTGCAGGAGGCCTGCTTGGGTGTAGCTGCGAGCGCGGGCCATCAGGCAAACGCGCGGTGTTCACCGGCGCCAAACAGGTTGCTGGTGCAGCGGCTGCACAGGCCGGGATGCGCGGCATCATGCCCCACATCGTCGCGGTAGTGCCAGCAACGCTCGCACTTCACCGCGGCCGAGGTCTTCACCGCAATACCGAGTTCGGTGCCAGCTTGCAAGGTGATGGCCGAGGTGATGAAGACAAACTTCAGGTCTTCACCCAGCGAACTCAGCAGCGCCATGTCCGCAGGCGCCAAGGTCAGCGTGACTTCGGCTTGTAAGGACGCGCCCACCTGACCGGCTGCACGCAGCGTTTCGATCTCTTTGTTCACCGCATCGCGAATCTCGCGGATACGAGTCCACTTGGCCAGCAACGCAGCATCGGCGGTGCCCAGGTCCGAATAGGTTTCCATGAAGATCGACTCGGAGCTGCCCAAAACTTGCCAGGCTTCTTCGGCGGTGAAGCTCAGGAACGGCGCCATCCAGCGCAGCATGGCGTGGGTGATCTGCCACAGCGCCGTTTGTGCGCTGCGTCGGGCCAGCGACTTCGGTGCGGTGGTGTAGAGCCGGTCCTTGAGCACGTCCAGGTAGAACGCGCCCAGGTCTTCGGAGCAGTACACCTGCAATTTGGCGACCACCGGGTGGAACTCATAGGCCTCGTAGTGCGCCAGAATGTCAGCTTGCAACTGCGCGGCACGCGACAGCGCGTAGCGGTCGATCTCCAGCA
>CANGMW010000051.1 GCA_947454695.1 Comamonadaceae bacterium
GCACAGGCCCGGCAAGAGGCGCAAGCTTGGCTGGCACGCGTTGGACTGGGTGGATTTGAAGACCGCTATGCGCATCAGCTCTCAGGCGGCATGCGCAAGCGCACCGCGCTGGCGCAAACCTTGGCGCTGGACCCGGACATCATTTTGATGGACGAGCCCTTCAGTGCCTTGGACGTGCAAACCCGTCAGCTCATGGAGGATGAGGTTCTTTCACTTTGGGCGGCCAAGAAAAAAGCGGTGCTTTTCATCACCCACGACCTCGATGAAGCCATTGCCATGAGCGACCGCGTGGTGGTGCTCTCGGCGGGACCTGGCACGCAACCCCTCGGTGAATTTGTCATTGACCTGCCCCGCCCGCGGCATGTTGCGGAAATTCGAAGCCTGCCGCGGTTTGCCGAGTTGTATGGTCAGATCTGGCAAGTCTTACGCGACGAGGTGCTCAAAGCCTACCAGCAACAGTTGCACAAGGTGGCGGCATGAGTCGCGCAGTTGTCCGCACCGGGCGTTTTAATTTGCGGCTCTGGCAGATCAGCTTGTTTTTGCTGCTGGGGGGCCTTTGGCAATTGGCGGCCAGCGATCCGCAGCTGGCATTCTTTTTGGGGGAGCCCCTGCAGGTGCTGGGGCGTATTTGGTCCTGGTTCGCGCCCTGGTCGCTGGAGTCGAGTGCATTTTTTCCGCAAGGCCTGGCGGGTAACGCCGACATCTACCGCCATCTGGGAACCACCTTGCTCGAAACCCTGCTCGCATTTGGTATCGGCACAGTTTTGGGTTTGGTCTTTGGTCTGTGGTTAGCGTTGAACCGGCAGATGAGTGCTTTGTTGGAGCCTTACATCAAAGCGGCCAACGCCATGCCCCGGGTGATTTTGGCGCCGATCTTTGCCATGTGGTTTGGCCTGGGTATTTGGAGCAAGGTGGCGCTGGCCGTGACGCTGGTGTTTTTCATCGTGTTCTTCAATGTGTACCAGGGCGTGCGCGAAGTCAGTCCGGTGGTGTTGGCCAATGCCCGCATGCTGGGTGCTAGCCGTCAGCAACTCTTGCGCACGGTCTACTTGCCCAGTGCCACGGCGTGGGTGTTTTCAAGCTTGCACACGGCGGTGGGGCTGGCGTTTGTAGGGGCGGTGGTGGGCGAGTACCTGGGCTCAGCGCGGGGTGTGGGTTACTTGATCCAGCAGGCCGAGGGCACTTTCGATGTGAACACCGTGTTCGCAGGGATTGTGGTGCTGACGATTTGCGCCTTGCTTCTCGATGGGCTGGTGGGCTGGTTTGAGCGCCGCCTCATGACCTGGCAGCCCCGTCAGGGCGAGACCGAAAAACTGTGAGCCCTCGCTTCAGCGTCGGATCGCACGTTTAGGTTTGACTTTGGAAGCTGATGCCGTGCCACGCGCTTTCTTCACCGGGAGATACAGCACGACCGGCTGTTTGGGCTTAAAGCTGGCCGTCGTGCCCACACGATTCCATTCAGCGACATTGGCTGCGCTCACCCCGTAGCGTTTGGCCATGCTGGCCACGGTGTCATTTTTCGCCGCTTTAACCGTGGTCTTGCGCAGGGTGATTTCGGGGGACAACGTCACTTGCCCGTTGTCAGCGGCCTGAACAGTGACGTCGCGCGACAGACCTGCTGGGCGTGGCACCAGCAAGGTTGAACCTGCCCGGATCAGCATGCGCTGGGGAATGTTGTTGAGTGTGCGCAAGTCGTTCTCGCTCATGCCCACACGTTTGGCTACCTCGGAAGCACGCAAGGTAGTGGGCGCAATCCACACCGTCCAACTGGCCGTGCGCGCACCCACAAAGGCTTGGAGGTTGCGTTGAAAAATTTCGGCGTTGTCCCAAGGAAGCAAAATTTGCGGCATGCCAGCGGCCAAAATAACCGGCTTGTTCAGCGAGGGGTTGAGTGCTTTGAAATCATCCAGCGGGATCTCCGCGAATTTGGCAGCCAGTGAGACGTCAATGTCACGCCGGATTTGAACCGTGTCGAAATAAGGGTGGTTGCCAATCGAAGGCAATTTCACACCAAACTTAGCCGGATTGGCCACGATGTTTTTCATGGCTTGCAGTTTGGGCACATAGAAACGTGTTTCCATTGGCATGGTCAGATCGGGGTAACCGGTTGCCAGTGAGAGACGTTTGTTTTTGCTGATGGCGCGTCCCACGCTGCCTTCGCCCCAGTTGTAGGCGGCCAGGGCCAGATGCCAGTCGCCAAACATGCCGTGCAATTTTTGCAGGTAATCCAATGCCGCCCGGGTGGATGCCATCACGTCGCGTCGATCGTCTCGAAACACGTTTTGCTTGAGCTCAAAGTGTTTGCCCGTGCTGGGGATGAATTGCCACATGCCGGCGGCCTTGGCACTGGAGATGGCCTGAGGATTGAACGCACTTTCGATGAAGGGCAGCAGGGCCAATTCGGTGGGCATGTTGCGTCGCTCTAACTCTTCGACAATGTAGAAGAGGTATTTGCGCGAGCGCTCGGTCATTCGAAAAATGTATTCAGGTTTGGCGCTGTACCACTGTTCGCGGTCGCGGACCAATTCGCTCTCCAAATTGGGCATGGCAAAGCTGCGCCGGATGCGGTCCCACATGTCCACCGGTGCGGAAAGCGAGGTGATGTGACGCGACTGCGTGGGGGTGGTGGCGATGGGTTGCAAGGGGCCACCGGGCACGTCACGCGTGTTCAGGGAGGAAAACCAGCTGCTGCCCGATTCTGAAGCGCCCGAAGCGATGGCGTCGCTGTCGCCGCTATCACGCCGCAGGGTGTTGGAAGCGCAGCCGGTCAGCAACAGCAGACACAGCACGCTAAAAATCTGAAGCCGTCTTGTCATCGGAAGTTGTTCTTCCATTCGCGCAAGGCGGCAAACACGTCAACCTCACGCACTGCATGCGCGTGGAGGGCTTGGACGGACTGTTTCACAGTGGGCAGGCGCGATCTCAGAAAAGGGTTGATAGCCAGTTCCAGGCCGATGCTGGAGGGCAGGGTGGGTTGGTCTTGCGCCCGCAAGGCCTCGCATTGGGCGCTGTACGCCAACAGTTGGGGGTTATTCGGTTCGACAGCCCGCGCGAAGCGCAAATTGCTCAGCGTGTATTCATGGGTACAGCACACCCGGGTGTTAGCTGGCAAGGCCGCCAGCAAATCGAGCGAGGCCAGCATTTGGGCCGGGGTGCCTTCAAACAAACGCCCGCAGCCTGCAGAAAACAGCGTGTCCCCGCAAAACAGCAGCGGCGCGCCATCCATATCAGGGCAGTAGAAGGCAATGTGTCCGGCCGTGTGGCCGGGCACATCCAGTACGGTGAATTCAAGCCCCAGGGCTTGCACACGGTCGTTGGCGCTCATGCCCTGAAGCGGTTGGTGGATGTCCTCGCCGGCGGGGCCGTAGACTTTCGCATTCGTTCGGTCACGAAGTTCTGCCAATCCGCCGACATGGTCCGCATGGTGGTGGGTGACTAGAATGGCTTGCAGCGACAGACCCGTGCGCTCCAGCGTTTGCAAAACCGGTTGCGCGTCGCCCGGATCAACCACGATGGCTTGCTGCCCGTTGTGGACCAGCCAGATGTAGTTGTCGCTGAAAGCGGGAATAGGGATCAATTGCATGAGTGAACGGATTATAGGTTTGCAAGACTGGATGGCGGGCGCGCCGGGGCAGTACCTGATGGCGTGGGAGCGTGCGCAATTTGACCATGCGGTGGCCGATCTCTTTGGCTACCACGCGCTGCAATTAGGCTTGCCGAACTTGAATGCATTGGCCATGAACCGCATGCCCCATCGCTGGTTGGCCACCCAGGGTGTACAAAGCCCTGTCGCGGCCGAGCCAGGGGCCGCACTGCTGACTGACTTTGCAGCCTTGCCTTTTGCGCAAGCCAGCCTTGATCTGGTGGTCATGCCGCACACGCTGGATTGCCACGCCGACCCGCACGCCACCTTGCGCGAAGTCGCGCGCGTGCTGGTACCAGACGGCCGCGTGGTGATCAGCGGGTTCAATCCGGCCAGTCTATGGGGCTTGCGGTTTCAAAGGGAGCGGCTGTCCCGCCGTTGGGGCACGGGCGCGAGCTTGTTGCCGCCCTTGGATAAAGCCATCGGTTATGGGCGGCTGCGCGACTGGCTGCACCTGCTGGACTTTGACATTGAAGTCGGACGCTTTGGGGCTTACGGCCCCGTGATGGGCAGCGAGGCCTGGCAACGCCGCTTTGCCTGGATGGATCGTTTGGGTGCCCGTTGGTGGCCGATATTCGGCGCCGCTTATTTTTTGGTCGCCGTCAAACGGGTGCACGGGGTGCGCTTGCTGGAGACCAAATGGAAAACCATCAAGCAGCGCGCCAATGCAACGGTGCCACTGGCCCATCGACACACCGACCCCACCTTATCGCATCAATTAGAAGAGGAACCAGGTTTTGAACCACGTTGAAATTTATACCGATGGGGCTTGCAAGGGCAACCCTGGGCCCGGAGGCTGGGGCGTGCTGCTCAAGTCAGGTGACACGAACAAGGAACTGTTCGGGGGGGAACTTAACACCACCAACAACCGCATGGAGCTCACAGCCGTGATCGAAGCCTTGCAGGCGCTGAAACGCCCCTGCCATGTGTTTTTGCACGCCGACAGCCAGTACGTGCTCAAAGGCATCACCGAGTGGATGGCGGGTTGGAAAGCCAAAGGCTGGAAAACCGCGTCCAAGCAGCCGGTGAAAAATGTGGACTTATGGCAAAAGCTCGATGTCTTGTTGAGCCAAAGCGAACACAAGATTGAGTGGCGTTGGGTCAAGGGGCATGACGGGGACCCCGGCAACGAGCATGCGGATGAGCTGGCCAACCGGGGCGTGGAGATGGCCTTGGGGCGGCGCTGAACTGCTCGGCACCAGACCCATGTGATGCGAGAGGCGTTTCAGATCACGCCGTAAAACATCATCACTTCGACTTCATCGCCCACGGCTATGTTGCCCTGGTCGTGGTGCAAAACAATCAAGCCGTTGGCCTGCGTCATGGAGCTCAAGACGCCGGAGCCTTGGTTGCCGGTGGTCCGAACCTGCAAGCTGCCGTCTGCAGACCGGGTGACCGTGCCGCGCTGGTATTCGGTGCGCCCCGGTTTTTTGCGGATCGCCTCGGCGCTGCGCGCGCGCAGCAACGGCGGCGCCGTGTCATGTGCGCCCATCATGCGCAACAGGGCCGGTCGCACAAACGCCAGGAAAGTCACCATGACGGCCACCGGGTTGCCGGGCAAGCCAAACAAAATCGAATCACCAATGCGGCCTACCGCCATGGGGCGGCCCGGTCGCATGGCGATGCGCCAGAACGCCACATCGCCGAGTTGCTTCATCATGGTTTTGGTGTGGTCGGCTTCGCCCACGCTCACACCGCCGCTGGTGATGATGGCGTCGGCTTTTTGCGCCGCTTGGGTGAAGGCCGCTTCAAGCAGCGCCGGGTCATCGCGCACCACGCCCATGTCCAGTACTTCAACGCCCAGCCGCTTGAGCAGGCCGAACACGGTGTAGCGGTTGCTGTCGTAGACCGCACCTTCGCGGGGCGCCTCGCCCAGGCTCAAAATTTCATCGCCGGTAGAAAAATACGCCACCTTGAGCCGGCGTTTGACCCGTACATCGGGAATGCCCAAACTCGCCAGCAAGCCCAGTGCCGCAGGGGTGAGCCGTTCGCCTTGACGCAAAGCGGCCTGGCCTTGTTGCACGTCCTCACCGCGAAGCCGCCGGTTATCGCCGGCTTTGAGCAATGCGGGGGGCAGGGTGATGTGTTCACCCGACACTTGCACCATTTCTTGCGGGACCACCGTGTCCAGGCCGGTGGGCATGATGGCGCCGGTCATGATCTTCAGACATTCCCCCGAACTGACTTGACCACGCCAGGCCTTGCCCGCCAAAGCGGTGCCTACACAGCGCAGGGTCAAAGGCTGGTCGCCACGCAAAGCGGAACCATCGAAGGCATAGCCATCCATGGCCGAGTTGTCATGCGGGGGCACATGCACGGGGGAGAGCACATCAGCGGCTAGCACGCGGTCCAGGGCATCGAACACCGGCAAGGTCTCGGTTTGCGCGACGGGTTGAACCAGGGCGCTTAAAAACGCGTTGACATCCTGGGCGCTGAGCGCTTGCGGGTCATAGCCTTGGAGCTGCGCGGCAATTTGCGCGAGGGTGTTCATGTCGTGGGCGGTGCGAAATCAGCGCGTTTCGAGTTGCTGCAACTCTTCCAGCGTGTTGGCGTTGAAAAAGGCACGGGCGTCATCGGCAGCCTCATTGAAGGGCACGATGATGGTGTTGTGCTGCGCTGTCCAGCCGTCAATTTTGCGGCCGCCGCTTTGGGTGAAGGCCGCCAAGCTTTCCAGCAAATCGGCACGCAACAAACAAAACACGGGCTGGGTTCGGATGCTGATTTTGCCTTGGGCGTCAGTCTCAGGCGCACTGGCCATGGCGATGTCGGCCTGAGCGTTTTCCAGTGCCTGCGCCAGGCGGCTGACCAGATCCAGCGGGAACAAGGGGGTGTCGCAGGGCGCAGTCACCAGGTAGGGCGTTTCGCAACGCTCCAGTCCGGTGAGAAAGCCTGCCAGCGGGCCGGCGTAGTCGGACAACACATCCGGCCAGACGGGCACGCCAAACGACTCATAAGCCGACAGATTGCGGTTGGCATTGAGGATGACTTGGCCCACTTGCATTTGCAGGCGCATCAGGGTGTGCAAGGCCATGGGCAGGCCGTTGAAATTTTGCAGCCCTTTGTCGGCCCCGCCCATGCGCGAGCCGCGGCCGCCGGCCAAAATCAAACCGGTGATGTCTTGCGGGTCAATCATGCGTTTTCAAATGTTGGATTAACCACCGATGTAGCTCATCTCGACACGGCGCGCCGAGTTCGAGCCGGTATCGGCGGGCAGTGCGCTGCGCAATTCGGAGTAGCGGTCACCGCGGGCCTGCCAGATATGGCCGATCGCGGACGCGATGTCGGCATCGCTCGCGCCTTGGCGAATGAGGCTGCGCAAGTCGTGGCCTTGGTTGGCAAACAGGCACAAATAGAGGTGGCCTTCGGTGGAGAGTCGGGCGCGGTTGCAGTCGTGGCAAAACGCCTGGGTCACGCTGCTGATCACGCCGATTTCGCCGGCGGCCACATCATGCCCGCCCTGCGCATTCGCAAAGCCCCAGCGCTGCGCGGTCTCGCCCGGTGCGCTGGGTTCGAGCTGCACCAGAGGAACCTCCCGGTGAATGCGCTGCACCAGTTCACTCGATGGCAGCACCTCGTCCATGCGCCAGCCGTTGGTCGCGCCCACATCCATGTACTCGATGAAGCGCAGCACCATGCCTGTGCCCCGGAAGTGCCGCACCATGGGCAGGATCTGATCGTCGTTGGTGCCGCGTTTGACCACCATATTGATCTTGATGGGCCCCAGGCCGGCCGCCTTGGCCGCTTCAATGCCTTCCAGGACATCGGACACGGGGAAGTCCACATCGTTCATGTGTCGAAACACCGCATCATCCAAGCCGTCCAGGCTCACCGTGATGCGTTGCAGTCCGGCGTCTTTGAGTGACTGCGCTTTGCGCTTGAGCAATGAGCCGTTGGTGGTGAGGGTGAGGTCCAGCGGCCGGCCTTCGAGGGTACGCAGCGCAGCGAGTTGCTCGATCAGGATCTCAATGTTTTTGCGCAGCAGCGGCTCACCACCGGTGAGGCGGATTTTGCTCACGCCGTGCGCGACAAATAAACGCGCTACCCGGGTGATTTCTTCAAAGCTCAACAAGGCGCTGTGCGGCAAATAGGGGTAGTCCTTGTCGAATACATCTTTGGGCATGCAGTAGTTGCAGCGAAAGTTGCACCGATCGGTCACGCTGATGCGCAGGTCACGCAGGGGGCGCCCCAACTGATCGGCCAATAGACCATTGGCTGACACGCGGGTGCTGCTGTCAAACGCCGCAGCGGGCGGCGACAGGGCAGCGGTGCGCTGGTCAATGAGGGGGATGACGCGTTCAGACATAGGGGCTATTGTGCCGTGTTCGATCAGCCGCTTGAAGGGCCAAAAAAAAGCCCGCCGGAAGGCGGGCTTTTCAAGGGGCAGGGCTGGATCAGCCGTGCAGCTTCATCATCACCGGCACGATCAAGAGCGCCACGATGTTGATGATCTTGATGAGCGGGTTCACAGCCGGGCCGGCGGTGTCCTTGTAGGGGTCGCCCACGGTGTCGCCGGTCACGGCCGCTTTATGGGCTTCAGAGCCTTTACCGCCATGGTTGCCGTCTTCGATGTACTTCTTGGCATTGTCCCAAGCACCGCCGCCGGTACACATGGAAATAGCCACGAACAGGCCGGTCACGATCGTCCCCATCAGCAAGCCACCCAAGGCGGCCGGGCCGAGGATCAGACCCACCAGCACCGGCACCACCACCGGCAGCAGGGACGGGATCATCATTTCCTTGATGGCTGCCGTGGTGAGCATGTCCACCGCGGTGTCGTACTCGGGCTTGCCCGAGCCGTCCATGATGCCTTTGATTTCGCGGAACTGGCGACGCACTTCCACCACCACCGAACCGGCGGCGCGGCCCACGGCTTCCATGGCCATGGCGCCGAAGAGGTAAGGAATCAGACCGCCGATGAACAGACCGATGATGACCATCGGGTTGCTCAAGTCAAAGGTGATGACCTTGCCATAGGCTTCAAGCTTGTGGGTGTAGTCGGCAAACAGCACCAGGGCAGCCAGACCGGCCGAGCCGATGGCATAGCCCTTGGTCACAGCCTTGGTGGTGTTGCCCACCGCATCCAGCGGGTCGGTGATGTCACGCACACTGGCCGGCAGTTCGGACATTTCGGCAATGCCACCGGCGTTGTCGGTGATCGGGCCATAAGCGTCCAGTGCCACGATGATGCCGGCCATGCTCAGCATGGAGGTGGCCGCAATGGCGATGCCATACAGGCCCGCCAACTGGAAGGCTACCCAGATGGCCGCACACACAAACAGCACAGGCCAGGCGGTTGAGCGCATCGACACGCCCAGGCCGGCAATGATGTTGGTGCCGTGTCCGGTGGTCGAGGCTTGCGCGATGTGACGCACCGGCGCATATTGGGTGCCGGTGTAGAACTCGGTGATCCACACCAAGGCGGCCGTCAGGACCAGACCGACGGCGCAAGCACCGAACAGGCGCATCTGGCTGCCCGTGGCGGTCACCGCGTTGTCCGGGATCAGCCACATCGTGACGCCCAGGAAAGCCACCAGCGACAAGCCGCCGGCCACGGCCAGACCTTTGTACAGCGCGGGCATGACGTTTTTCATGCCGGGCGATGCTTTCACAAAAAAGCAGCCGATGATGGAGGCCACGATGGACACCGCGCCCAAAGCCAGCGGATAAACCACCGCGCTGGTACCGGCACTGGTCAGCAGCAAAGCGCCCAGCACCATGGTGGCGATCAGGGTCACCGCATAGGTTTCAAACAGGTCGGCGGCCATACCGGCGCAGTCGCCCACGTTATCACCCACGTTGTCGGCAATCACGGCCGGGTTGCGCGGGTCATCTTCGGGAATGCCGGCTTCGACCTTGCCCACCAGGTCAGCGCCCACGTCAGCGCCTTTGGTGAAAATGCCGCCGCCCAGACGAGCAAAGATGGAGATCAGGGAAGAGCCGAAGGCAAAACCAATCAGCGGGTCCAGCAATTTGGCCAGGCTCTTGTCGGGCGTCAGATTGCCGTTGCCGACCAGGAACCAGTAAAAGACGGTCACGCCCAGCAGGCCCAGCCCCACCACCAGCATGCCGGTGATGGCGCCGCCACGGAAGGCCACGTCCAAGGCCGGGCCAATCCCTTTGGTGGCCGCTTGGGCAGTGCGCACATTGGCGCGCACCGACACGTTCATGCCGATGAAGCCGCAGGCACCGGAGAGCACCGCACCGATGATGAAGCCCAAGGCCGTCAGACCGTTCAAAAAGAGGCCGATCAAAACGGTGAGCACCACGCCCACGATGGCGATGGTTTTGTACTGCCGTGCCAAGTAGGCGGCAGCACCGGTCTGGATAGCCGCTGCAATTTCTTGCATGCGGGCGTTTCCTGCGTCTTGGGAAAGAATCCAACTGCGAGCCCAAACGCCGTAGGCTACGGCGATGAGTCCACAAATAAGCGCCAGAATCAGCGCTGCGTTGTCCGTCATATCAAATCTCCTGTGTTGTTGTACCGCGTGAGGGTGGCAGCGCAGGTGCGTTGCCACCGATGCGTTGCTTCCTCGTCGCGAAAGAACCCGCAGGGCTTGCTGACGATTGGCCAACGGCCCACTGTAGCGTGAAAAAAATCATTCCCGTGCGGTTCGTCAGGGGTAAGCAAGTAAAATAAGGGTTAATACCGACTGTTTCTTTACAACTTTTAACCTCGATCAATATGTCTCTAGACAACGTCACACCTGGCAAAAACGTCCCCGAAGCTTTCAACGTGATCATCGAAATTCCGATGAACGCCGACCCCATCAAGTACGAAGTGGACAAAGAGACCGGCGCCATTTTTGTGGACCGTTTCATGAGCACGGCCATGCACTACCCGACCAACTACGGTTATGTGCCCAAGACCATCTCGGGTGACGGCGATCCGGTGGACGTGCTGGTCATCACTCCGGTGCCCTTGATTCCTGGCGTGGTGGTGCCTTGCCGCGCCATCGGTATCCTGAAGATGGAAGACGAAGCCGGCATGGATGGCAAGGTGCTGGCTGTGCCCACTGACAAAATTCTGTCGATCTACACCCAGTGGCAAAAACCTGAAGACCTCAACCCGATGCGCCTGCGCACCATCGCCCACTTCTTTGAACACTACAAAGACTTGGAAGAGGGTAAATGGGTCAAAGTGCTGGGCTGGGAAGGCCCGCAGGCAGCCCACCAGGAAATCCTGGAAGGCATTGCCGCCTACAACAAGAAGCACGGCTGATTCACGACCCTGCGGCGTCGCCGCTGACAGATGTCAGTCGGCGCGCCGAAGCGGTGAGTGCGCCGCCAGGTCCTGCAGGTAGTGGTCGACACCCTGGCCTTCACGGTCCAAAAAGCGTTCGACCGCCTGCGCAAACGCCGGATGCGCCAGCCAATGCGCACTGCTGGTGCGGATGGGCAACAAAGCCCGTGCCATTTTGTGTTCCCCCTGTGCGCCGCCCTCAAACGTGCGAAAACCGTTGTCGATGCACCACTGCAAGGGCTGGTAATAACACGCTTCAAAGTGCAGGCAGTCCACACGTTCTACCGCACCCCAGTAACGGCCGTAGGCCGTGCCAAGTTCTTGGCCGCTCAGGGCGATCAGACTGCAGGCGATGGCTTGACCTGAGCGCTCACCGATGAACAGCAACCAGTTCTCGGGCATGGTGTTGGCCATGCGTTCAAAAAAATCCGGCGTGAGGTAGGGCGGGTTGCCATGTTCGCGATAAGTACGCGCATAGCAGCGGTAGAAAAATGCCCAGTCCGCAGTGCTGATATCGGCTCCGCGCGACCAGCGGAATTGAACGCCTGCGTCCCGAACCTTACGCCTTTCCTGCCGGATCTTCTTGCGTTTTTCTTGGGTGAGCGTGCTCAAAAATTCTTCAAAGTCAAGAAAGACAGGATCAGTGTTTTGCCAATGGAACTGCACGGTATGACGCAGCATGAGCCCGGCTTTTTCGCAGGCACGGATATCAGATTCAGCGCCAAAAAGCAGATGCAAAGAGGACAGCTGCTGTTCTTCACACCATGCGACCAGTGCCTTGA
>CANGMW010000052.1 GCA_947454695.1 Comamonadaceae bacterium
GAATACCAGGTGTCGAGCACATCCTCGTCGCGCTTAAGCGTTTTGCCCGGCGCTTTGGCTTGCGCTTCGGCTTCATTGCGCGCGACGATCACGTTGCCGTCTTCGTCGTACCAGGCGGGGATCTGGTGGCCCCACCAGAGCTGGCGGCTGATGCACCAGTCTTGGATGTTGTTCATCCACTGGTTGTAGGTGTTGACCCAGTTCTCGGGCACAAAGGTCACCGCGCCGGACTGCACCGCGTCGATGGCTTTTTGCGCGATAGATCGCGTGTCAAAACCCGAGGCCCCGGCGCCGGACCGCTCCAAGCCGGGAGCGACCCCCTCGGGGGGCAGCGAACCACGCGCAGCGGGGAGCGTGGGGGATTTATTCATGGCGACAAACCACTGGTCGGTGAGCATGGGCTCCACGATCTGTCCGGTACGCGCGCAACGCGGCACCATCAGCTTGTGTTTTTTGATCTCGACCATCAGGTCCAGCGCTTGCAGGTCTTTGACGATCTGTTTGCGGGCGGCGAACCGGTCCAGGCCGCGGTAAGGCGCAGGCGCGTTGTCGTTGATCGCGGCATCCAGCGTGAGCACGCCGATCATCGGCAGCTTGTGGCGCTGACCCACTGCATAGTCGTTGTTGTCATGCGCGGGCGTGACCTTGACCACGCCGGTGCCGAAGGTTTTGTCCACATACGCATCGGCAATCACGGGAATAGTGCGGTCGCACAGCGGCAATGTGACCTGCTTGCCGATGAGGTGCTGGTAACGCTCATCTTCCGGGTGCACCATCACGGCCACGTCGCCCAGCATGGTCTCGGGCCGCGTGGTGGCCACCGTCAACGAGCCGCTGCCATCGGCCAGCGGGTAGCGGATATGCCAGAGGAAGCCGTCTTCTTCTTCGCTCTCCACTTCCAGATCGGACACGGCGGTCTTGAGCACCGGGTCCCAGTTGACCAGGCGCTTGCCGCGGTAGATCAGACCTTGCTCATAGAGCTGCACAAAGGTTTCCGTCACCACTTTAGACAGCTTCTCGTCCATGGTGAAGTACTCGCGGCTCCAGTCCACGCTGTCGCCCATGCGGCGCATTTGGGTGGTGATGGTGTTGCCGCTTTGCTCTTTCCATTCCCACACCTTGGCCACAAAGTTCTTGCGTGCCTCGGCGGGCGTGGGGCCCATGTCGTGGCGGCTGATCTTTTGCGCTTGCAACTGCCGCTCGACCACGATTTGCGTGGCAATGCCCGCGTGGTCGGTGCCCGGCACCCACACGGTGTTGGCGCCGGCCATGCGGTGGTAGCGCGTGAGCGAGTCCATGATGGTCTGGTTAAAGGCATGCCCCATGTGCAGCGTGCCCGTCACATTGGGCGGGGGCAGCTGGATGGCAAACGCGGGCTGGCCGGCTTTGGCCTGGCCCGTACCCCGGTAGCCGGCCGCGGCATAGGCACGGCGTTCCCACTCGGGGCCCCAGTGGGCCTCCAGGGCAGCGGGTTCGAAAGATTTAGACAGGCTTTGCAGGCCGGGTTGTTGTACTGGGTCGTTCATGGTGTTCATTTCGGAGGCTGCGCAGGTTCTCAAAGGTCCTGCAAAGCACAACGGCATCCCTCAGGATGCCGTTGTTCTCACTGGGTCTGGGTAGGCTGATTTTATTCGACACCGCCCTGACAGGTCGCCGCGCTCAAGCCGCAGGGATATTTTTGGCCGCCGCCACACAGTCGCCCAGCACCTGGGCATCGCCCACCTGGTTGGCCAGAATGAGGATCAGCCGTGCATTGAGCATCTCGGATTGCTCGCGGCTCAAGCCCTGATGGGCATCGAGCAGTTGCTCGTAAAACGTGTCGGCATCCTGAAAATGCAGTGTGGTCTTCATGCCCGGTCTCCTTCATGCGCAATGCCCAATGCCCGCTCTACCGCTTGAATCAGCATGGTGTCCACGCTCTCGCCGGTGGCGGCCAGGTAGCCGTCGGGGCGCACCAGCGCCCAGGCATGGCCAAACACATGGCAAGCGCCTTGCAGATGACCTTGCGGGTCCAGCACATGCTCACGGGCCTGAGCCCGGCCATCGCTGCCCACCACCTGCACACAGCGCACGGGCGCATGCTCGGCGAGTTGGCGAAGTCGCTGGGCTGTTGGTGCAGCGAGGTCGCCAAACACCAACAGCAGCAAATCGCCATCGACCCAATTCAACAAATCGTTCAGGTGCCCGCGTTGGCCATTGGCCCAGTTGAAGGCGACGTTTTGCACCGACAGGCCACCGGTGCGGTCGCACACGCTGGAGCGGCTGTAGCTGTTGGCCACCGCCATACGCCCGGTGTTGATCAGCTGGCGGGCAAAGGGGTGTTGTTTAGCCAGGCCGATGGCCGCGTTGCGAAACAGGCGCTCTACGCCGTCGGCCGGGCGCAGGAAACGCGCGGTGCGGTTGGTGACCTTCACGTTCTGCGCTGCGGCATCGTGACGCTCTTCGTTGTAGCTGGCCAGCAGACGGGCGGGCGCGCGGCCCTTGACCACCGCCGCGATTTTCCAGGCCAGGTTGTCGGCATCGGCCACGCCGGTGTTGCCACCGCGCGCGCCAAAGGGGCTCACGATCTTGGCGGTGTCGCCCATGAAATACACGCTGCCAATGCGTAGCTGGTCCAGGCACTGGCTGCGGTAGGCATAGGGGCCGACCCAGACGATGTCGCATTCGATATCCGGGCCGAATTGCTGGCGCAGGCGCTCACGCACCACGTCCTCACGGCTCACATAGGCCGGGTCGGCGTTGGGCTCCATCTGGTAGTCGATGCGCCAGACGTCATCGGCCATGAGGTGTTGCCAGACCGCGCGGTTGCCGTTGAACGGCGCTTCGATCCAGGTGTGCCGCTCGGTGGGCGGCAGGTTCTTGAAGCGCACATCGGCAATGCACCAGCGGTCATCGCCCCGGCGCGAGGTCATGGTGGCCCCGCACCAGGCATGAAAGGGCGTGTGCGAGCCGGTGGCGTCGATCACGTGCTCGGCCTCGATGGTGTATTCACCTGCCGGTGTATCAACCTTCAGGCACGCAAAGCCCTTGCGCTGCTCAAAGCCCGCCACGCGGGATTTCCAACGCAGCTCCACATGGCCGAGCTCGTAAATCCGCTCGACCAGATAACCCTCAATGTAGAACTGCTGGATGTTGATGAAGGGGGGCTGGCTGGAGAGGTCGAAGTTGCTTTGCTTGCGCAAATCAAACGAGTACACCTCGTCCTTGCCGGCAAAGGTGCGGCCCACACTCCACTGAATGCCCTTGGCGGCGATGCGTTCGTACACACCCAAACGTTCAAAAATTTCCAGCGACTTTTGTGTGTAGCAAATACCCCGGGACGAGGCGCCTTTCACACCCACGGTATCGTCTTCGTCCAGCAAAACAGCCCGGATGCCGAGTTTGGCCAGGCTGCAGGCCATGGTCAGGCCCGTGATGCCGCCGCCCACAATCACCACCGGATGGCGCACCGTCTTGGCGCTGCGCAACTCAGGCGGCTCAATGAACGGGTATTGCGGCAACTGATAGCCCGCCCCTTGGGTGAACTCGTAGCCGTTGGTGAAGGCCGTGGCGTGGTAATTCTTGGATGTCGCGCTCGCCGTAGAGGTGCTCATATTCAGGCTTTCTTGGGCTGCGCGGCGGCGCGTTCGGCCACTTCCGGGCGGTCGTTCACCGGCGGCTTGAGGGTGGTGGGCGCTTTGCCGCTGGCGCGGTCCTGGCGCCATTGCGCTTTGCGTGCGGTCCAGTCATTGAGCCGCGCATGCGCGGTGGTGCTTTCCTTGAGCATCTGAAACTCGTCGGCCACTTGTGCTGAGAGCTCCAAACGCACGCCGTTGGGGTCAAAGAAATAAATGCTCTTAAAGATGTGGTGGTCGGTCACACCGATCACCTCAATGCCGTGCGCTTGCAAGCGGGCTTTCATGTTTTCCAGCTCGGTCATCGAGTTCAGGCGAAACGCGATGTGGTTCACCCACAGCGGCGTGTTGGGTGAAGGCAGCGCTGCCTCGTCGTCGCCCAGATCAAAGAAGGCGATGAAGGAGCCGTCTTGCAGGCGGAAAAAGAAATGGGTGTAGGGGCAGTACTCGCCGGTGCTGGGCACATGGTCGCTTTGAATGATGTGGTACAGCGGCAAGCCCAGGATGTCTTCATAAAAATGCCGGGTTTCTTCGGCGTCACGCGCGCGGTAGGCGTAATGGTGCAGCTGCTGAATGGGGGCCGGTGGCGGCATGCTGGCGGCCGACGCGGGGCTTGGGTTCATGGCGGGCTCCTGAGTTTGAATGATTCACCAATGCGTAATCGGTTCACTATAACGTAACCTTTGCGCAGACTTTGGATTCTCATAGATCGCTTCAATTCACCGCATTAAAGCCGCCAATTAGACGAATGGCCATTTAGCGACTACCCTAAGCGTGTCTTTGGCGCCCGCAGCTTCAAAGTCATCATGTGATCGTTAACCATCGTGTGATCCCACAACCCTCTAGGAGATTTCCATGGCAGCACTCAAAGGCTCCAAAACGGAACAAAGCCTGAAAGACGCCTTCGCAGGCGAGTCCCAGGCCAACCGCCGTTACCTGTATTTCGCGAATAAGGCCGACATTGAAGGCCAGAACGACGTGGCAGCCCTGTTCCGTTCCACCGCCGAAGGTGAAACGGGTCACGCCCACGGCCACCTGGAGTTTCTGGAGCAATCCGGTGACCCGGCCACCGGCATGCCCATCGGCTCCACCCGTGACAACCTGGCTTCAGCTGTGGCTGGCGAAACCCACGAGTACACCGACATGTACCCGGGCATGGCCAAGACCGCACGCGCCGAAGGCTTTGACGAAATCGCTGACTGGTTTGAGACCTTGGCCAAGGCCGAGCGTTCACACGCCAACCGCTACGCCAAAGCATTGGCCGAACTGGTCGATTGATCAGCACGCTTGTTGCTGAACACCACCCGTTGCGTTGAAAGACGCAGCGGGTTGGCAAAAGAAATCTGCCTTGAGATTTTTTCTGTCAACCCACTTACTTTGAAAGACTGCCCATGGCACGCGAAGGCAATCTGGAAGCCCCCACCCGACACCCGCTGGACTGGCTCAACCCGGAGTTTTACAACGAAGACGCAGCGCTACATGAAATGGAGCGCATCTTTGACATCTGCCACGGCTGCCGCCGTTGTGTGAGCTTGTGCGGATCCTTCCCCACCCTGTTCGATCTGGTCGACGAGAGCAAGACCATGGAGGTCGATGGCGTGGACAAGAAAGACTACTGGAAAGTGGTCGACCAGTGCTACATGTGCGACCTGTGCTACATGACCAAGTGCCCCTACACGCCCCCGCATGAGTGGAACCTGGACTTTCCGCACACCATGCTGCGCGCCAAGGCCATCAAGTTCAAAAAAGGCGAGGTCGGCACCGCCGAAAAACTGCTGGCCTCCACCGATGTGCATGGCCAGTTTGCCGGCATCCCGATCGTGGTGCAGGCGGTCAACGCCATCAACCACACCCAGGCTGCGCGCAGTGTGTTGGAACGTGTGGCCGGCGTGGACAAAGAGGCGTGGCTGCCGGAACTCGCCAGCCAAAAGTTTCGGGGCCACACCGAGGCGGCGACTGCTGCTGCCGTTGTCAACGGTGAAAAAACACCCGGCAAAGTGGCCATTTATGCCACCTGCTACATCAACTACAACGAGCCAGGCATCGGCCACGACCTGCTGAAAATCCTCAACCACAACGACATCCCGTATGTGATTGTGGACAAGGAAAAATGCTGCGGCATGCCCAAGCTGGAACTGGGTGATCTGCAGTCGGTGGACGCCAGCAAGCAAGCCAATATCCCGGTGCTGGCCCGCTATGCGAAAGAAGGCTATGCCATTTTGGCGGCGGTGCCCAGCTGCGCCTTGATGTTCAAGCAGGAAATCCCCCTCATGTACCCGCTTGATGCCGATGTGCAGCTCGTCAAGAGCGCGATGTGGGACCCGTTTGAATACTTCATGGCCCGCAAGCGCGACGGCCTGCTAAAGACCGAGTTCAACACGCCGCTGGGCAATGTGAGCTACCAGATCCCCTGTCACGGCCGCGTGCAGAACATCGGCAAGAAAACCGAAGAGATGCTCAAGATGATTCCTGAGACCACCATCAACACCATCGAGCGCTGCTCGGGCCACGCGGGCACCTTCGGCGTGAAGAAGGCCAGCCATGCGCAGTCCATGAAGATCGGCAAGCCTGTGTTCAAGGCCATGGCCACCATGAAAGACGGCAGCCAACCCGACTTCATCAGCTCGGACTGCCCGCTGGGTGGCCACCACATTGCCCAAGGCTTTGAGGTCAACGGCCTGGGCACCCCTGAATTGCAGCACCCCTTGAGCCTGGTGCGCAAAGCCTACGGATTGAAGTGAGCAAACCCACCATGCAAATCACCGGACACATTGCCCCCGACAACCTGATGTCGCTGGAGGTTTACAGCAAATGGCGCAAGGAACACAAAGCCGCGGTCATGGCGCACCGCAAGTTGCGCAGTGTCGCCTTGGGCGAGCACATCAGCATCCAGTTCGAATCCGAAACCACCATCCGCTACCAGATTCAGGAGATGCTGCGCATTGAAAAAGTGTTTGAGGAAGACGGCATCGTGCAAGAAATAGAGGCCTACGCGCCCCTCGTGCCCACCGGCACGAACTGGAAAGCCACCATGATGATCGAGTACCCGGATGTGCATGAGCGCAAGCGTGAGTTGGCCCGTTTGATCGGCGTGGAAGACCGCTTGTTTGTGGAAGTCGAAGGCGATGCGCGCGTCTATGCGATTGCCGACGAAGACCTGGACCGCGAAAACGCCGAAAAAACCTCGGCCGTGCACTTTGTGCGTTTTGAGTTCACCGCTGCCATGCGCGCGGCCATCCAGGCCGGCGCCCAGGTGAAGCTGGGGTGCGACCACACCAACTACCCGGCCCATGTCGTCATAGCGCCTGAGACACTGGCCTCGCTGGCCGGCGACTTCAAGTAAGCCGCGCGCTTTCACGATAATCAAGGCTTCACTCAAGCCTTCTATCTGCCATGCTGTTTTTGCTCTCCCCTGCCAAATCGCTGGATTACGACACGCCCGCGGGCGATGTGCCGCACACACAGCCTTTGTTTACCAAGCAATCGGCCGAGCTCATAGCTTTGCTGCGCACCTACTCGCCCCAGCAAATTTCGGAGCTGATGGATCTGAGCGACGCGCTCAGCGGCCTGAACGTGGCGCGCTACCAGGCCTGGTCGCCCAAGTTCACCGCCAAAAATGCCAAGCAGGCGGTGCTGGCCTTCAATGGCGACGTCTACGATGGCCTGAACGCGGCCAGCCTCAAGCCCAAAGACCTGGACTGGGCGCAGGACCATGTGTGCATCCTGAGCGGCCTGTACGGTGTCTTGCGTCCGCTGGACTGGATGCAGCCTTACCGCTTGGAAATGGGTACCCAGTTGACCAACCCGCAAGGCAAAGACCTGTACAAATTTTGGGGCAGCCAGATTGCCGACTACCTCAACGAACGCCTGCAGCAAGACAAGACCCCGGTGGTGGTGAACCTGGCGTCTCAGGAGTATTTCAAATCGGTGGACCGCAAGGCGCTCAAAGCGCCAGTGATCGATTGCGCATTTGAAGAATACAAAAACGGCCAGTACAAAATCATCAGCTTCATGGCCAAACGCGCCCGCGGCCTGATGGCCCGCTATGCCGTACAACACCGCTTGAGTCGGCCCGAGCAACTGCAAGCATTTGACACCGATGGCTACCGCTTTGAGGCCAAAGCTTCCACCGACCTGAAACTCGTATTTCGCCGCAAGACCTGAGATGAGCACCCCTGAAAACTCCCTGCTGGGCAAAGCCACCCCCTTCGCTGATCAGTACGACAAGTCGCTGCTGTTCCCCATCGCGCGTGCCAGCAAACGCGAAGAAATCGGCGTACACGGTGACTTGCCCTTTCTGGGGGCGGACCTGTGGACCGCCTTTGAGCTGAGCTGGCTGAACCTGCGCGGCAAGCCCCAGGTGGCGTTGGTGCACTTCACCGTGCCTTGCGAAACGCCCAACATCGTCGAGAGCAAATCCTTCAAGCTCTATTTGGGCAGCTTCAGCAACACGCGCTTTGCCGATGTGAGCGAGGTGCAGTCACGTATCCGCGCCGACATCAGCGAAGCCGTCTGGCGCGGCGCGGCCAACCCCGCCAGCGCGGGCAGCGTGGGCGTGAAGGTGTTGTTGCCCGAGCACTTTGACCGTGAACCGGTGCATGAAATGGATGGTTTGAGCCTGGACCGTTTGGACATTGAATGCACGCACTTCACGCCGTCGCCCGAGTTGCTCACCACTGTGCCGAACGAAGCGCCGGTGAGCGAGGTGCTCACCAGCAACCTGCTCAAAAGCAATTGCCTGGTGACGGGTCAACCCGACTGGGGCAGTGTGCAAATCAGCTACAGCGGTGACCAGATCGACCACGCCGGCCTGCTGAAATACCTGGTGAGCTTTCGCAACCACAACGAGTTCCATGAGCAGTGCGTGGAGCGCATCTTCATGGACATCTGGCGCCGATGCCAACCGATCAAGCTCACGGTGTACGCGCGCTACACGCGCCGCGGCGGTCTGGACATCAACCCGTTTCGCACCAGCCAGCCCCAAGCCCTGCCCGCCAATGTGCGGCATGCGCGGCAATAAGGCGGTCGCTCTGTCGCAGACTTTAGCGCTTGCCGTTGCTTGAGGCTTCGGCGGCCTCGCCCAGCTCGACAAAGCGCGTCAAAGGCGCCAGCGGCGGGAATTTGCCCTCGCGCTTTTGCTTCATGGCCGTCACCGCTTCGCGCACATGGGCGTTGCTCCAAATCGCGCCCTGCAACCAGCCCATTTGTTTGAGTGAGTCGTCCACGCTGTGGTCGCGTGCGTAGTGCAGCGCCTGCTTGCTGCCCCAGATCGCCACCGGCGGCTTGGACGCGATTTCTTGCGCGCATTGCATCGCCGCTGCCAGCATGGCCTCCTGGCTGTCAAACACATGGTTCACCAGCCCATAAGCCTGTGCCTGGGCTGCACTGAGCCGGCGCCCGGTGTAGGCGAGTTCTTTCACCACCGCCATGGGCAAAAGCTTGGGCAAACGCTGCAGAGTGCCGACATCGGCCACCATGCCGATGTTGATTTCCTGAATGCAGAAAAACGCATCGGCCGTCGCATAACGCAAGCAGCAGGCCGTCACCATGTCCACCGCACCGCCGATGCAGCCGCCGTGGATGGCCGCGATCACCGGCATGCGCAAGGTCTCCAGCTTGGTGAAGGTGTGCTGCATGTCGGTGAGCGAATCAAACACGGCCGCACGCCCTTCGGGACTCTGGTCGTCCATGGTGATGGCGCCATTGAAGGTATCGAGTGCCATGCCGGCACTGAAATGTTTGCCGGTGCTGGAGATCACCAGCACCCGCGCCTGACCGGCTTGGTTCAGCGCGGTGAGCGTGTCGTCCAGCTCGCGCCAGAAGGTGGGGTTCATGGTGTTCAAGGCCTCGGGGCGATTGAGCACCAGATGCGCAATGTGCTTGTCAATCGTCAGGGAAAAGCAGTGCATTGGGGTCATGGTCTTGGGTCTCCTGGTCGGTGGATTGTTTCAATGCATCGTCGGCCCGCATCAGTGAGCCCACCCGCACGCCCAGCAGGCGCAGGCGTTGGCTCAAGGGTACACGCTTGAGGCACTGGCCGGCGGTCTGACGTATCACTTTGGCGTCAGCGGTGTAGTGGGGCAGCGTCTGGTCGCGGGTGACGCTTTTGAAGTTGTCGTAGCGCAGCTTCACGCCAATGGTTTTACCCACATAGCCTTTGCGCTGCAGGTCGGCGGCGACTTGTTCGCTCAGGCGGGTGAAGATCGCGCCCAGCTCGGCCTTGTCGTGCACCGCGTGCAGGTCGCGCTCGAAGGTGGTCTCCCGGCTCACCGAGACGGGCTCACTCTCCAGCACCACGGGACGGTCATCGCGTCCCCTCGCGGCCTCATGCAGCCACGCCCCGTAAACCTTGCCAAATTTTTCCTGCAAAGCCACCCGCTCCCACGCCGCGAGCTCGCCCACCGTGTGGATCCCCAAGGCCTTGAGTTTTTCCTCGGCCTTGGGACCAATGCCGTTGATTTTTCGGCAGGGCAGGGGCCAGATCAGGGTTTGCAGATCGGCCTCGTGCACGATGGAAATGCCCTTGGGCTTGTTGAACTCGCTGGCCATCTTGGCGATCAGCTTGTTGGGGGCCACCCCAATCGAGCAGGTCAGCCCGGTGTCGTCCAGAATGGTTTTTTGAATGAGACGGGCCAGACTGCGCCCGCCCTCGCGCTGGCCGCCGGGCACCTCGGTGAAGTCGATGTAGACCTCGTCCACGCCCCGGTCTTCCATCAGCGGCGCGATCTCGGTGATGATGGCTTTGAATCGGCGCGAGTAATGGCGGTACTGATCGAAATCCACCGGCAACAAAATAGCCTGCGGGCACAGCTTGGCCGCTTTCATCAGCCCCATGGCTGAGCCTACGCCGAACTGGCGCGCCGCGTAAGTGGCGGTGGTGATGACGCCGCGCCCGGTGTAGTCCTTGAGGCTGGGAAAGTCGGCCACGGGAATTTCTGACAAGGGCAGCTCGGCGTGGCGCACCAGAAGCTCGTCATCCGGGCGGCGGCGCCGGCCGCCGATCACCACCGGCAAGCCCTTGAGTTGCGGGTAACGAAGCAACTCCACCGACGCGTAAAACGCGTCCATGTCCAGATGGGCAATACGGCGGATAACGGCGAATCACGGCGAAGCGCCGGCCTCAGGTGGGGAAGGTGCCCGGCAACAGAATGCTTTTGTCCACCGTGTTGATGTTGGTGTGCCCGCAAAACGCCATGGTGATGTCGAGTTCGTTGCGAATGATCTTCAACGCTTTGGTCACGCCGGCCTCACCCATCGCGCCTAAGCCATACACCATGGAGCGGCCGATGTAGGTGCCCTTGGCGCCCAGCGCACGCGCCTTGAGCACGTCCTGCCCGGAGCGGATGCCGCCGTCCATGTGCACTTCGATTTGCGAGCCCACCGCATCCACGATGGCCGGCAAGGCTTGGATACTGGTCTGCGCGCCATCGAGCTGGCGACCGCCGTGGTTGGAGACGATGATGGCATCAGCCCCGGTGGCCACGGCCAGCCGGGCGTCCTCAGCATCCTGAATGCCTTTGAGGATGATCTTGCCGCCCCAGCGCTTTTTGATCCATTCCACGTCGTTCCAGCTCAGTGCCGGGTCAAACTGCTGGTTGGTCCAGGACGACAGCGAACTCATGTTTTCCACACCCTTCACATGGCCCACGATGTTGCCGAACTGGCGGCGCGAAGTACCCAGCATGCCCAGCGCCCAGCGCGGCTTGGTGGCGATGTTGATCAGGTTTTTGAGCGTGAGTTTGGGCGGTGCCGACAAACCGTTTTTCAGATCTTTGTGGCGCTGGCCGATGATCTGCAAGTCCAGCGTGATCACCAGGGCCGAACAGTTGGCCGCTTTGGCGCGGTCAATCAGTCGCTCGATGAAGTCACGGTCTTTCATGACATAGAG
The DNA here is from genome assembly GCA_947454695.1 of Comamonadaceae bacterium. Classification (GTDB taxonomy): domain Bacteria; phylum Pseudomonadota; class Gammaproteobacteria; order Burkholderiales; family Burkholderiaceae_C; genus CANGMW01. The sequence goes on from CANGMW010000052.1 coordinate 11,503, forward strand.
CTGAAACCAGAAGGGGTGACGGTCTGTCGCTTGCGCCACATCTTCCAGCGAGCAAATGCTCATGGTCGAGAGCGTGAAGGGAATGCCAAACGCC